>JASEIE010000043.1 GCA_030024065.1 Thermodesulfobacteriota bacterium | reverse complement strand
ATAAAAAACCGTCTTCTCTTTATCCCGAGGATTTCTTGAATATACTTTCTTTCCATCTGGTTCTTTAAGTAACGTTCAAGAAGCTCTTTGACCTGATCTGGGGTGAATCTTTTGTGTATTTGGGACATAGCTAAAACCTCCTTTTTTGTTTTAGACTATATCCCTCAAGACAAGCTTTGTGGAAATGCCGTCATTGTGGAAAGCATGGAAAAGTCTTTCGACTTTCCCACACTTCCCACAATGCCTTGGAAAAGCCTTCAGCTTTTCCACATTCCCACAAAGCCGACGGCGATTTTTTTAAATTGTCCATAAAAACCCAAAAATCAGGAGTGCACTTTTCAAGTTTAAATTCATTAAAAACAGTGCACTTTTCAACTTTAAATGACACAGGGCCGCTTTTCCTTGACATAGCACTCCGTATTTAGTATATCCCATTCAATCCCGAGCGAGTTCTTATCAATGGTTTAATCCATATCGTCTCCCCAAAAGTGGATATCGATTAATCCCTGGGCCCGTCATGGGAAAGGACTCAGCGGGTAAGACAAAAAAGGACGGTACAATTTGCGCAGACCCTTTTATGGTTGGATCATTGTTGGCGTCTCCTTTTTGATTGGCATTACAGAGGCAGGGGTCTTTCAGAATATTTTATCCATATTCATGAAGCCGATGGTGCATGATTTCGGTTGGAGCCGGGCTTCTGTAGCCGGAGCGATGGCTTTCGGTTCTCTCGGGGGTGGCTTGTTGTCCCTGGTGTTCGGCCCCATTCTGGATCGGCATGGGCCGAGAATGGTCGCTTTCTGGGGGATCCTCCTTTTAAGCCTGGGCTTGGGTGCCATGGCGTTTATCACTCACATCTGGCAGCTTTACCTGTTTTTCGGGACCGGCCGAATGATCGCGGTCGGGGTGCTTAGCCTGGCCACATCGGTTTCCATATCCAACTGGTTTATTCGTCTGAGGGGCAGAGCCATGGGAATCACGAGGATAGGCGATCGGTTCGGTAGCACCCTTCTGCCCTTGATGGTTCAGTTTTTAATTTTATGGATGGGATGGAGAATGGCCTGGGGCATCCTGGGTGTGGTGGTGTTTTGTATGTCCGGTATTCCCTCGTTGCTCTTTCTTCGAAGAAGACCCGAAGATATGGGGCTTTTGCCGGACGGCGCATCATCCGATTCTGAACAAACAAGTTCTGGCGGCCCTTCAAAAAAAGAAGACCTGGGTAACACCTCCTTTGACGATTTAGAGCCCGTCTGGTCCCGGACGCAGGCCATCCGTACCAAGGCTTTCTGGATGTTAACTTTTCTCAACAGCTTGATCCCTTTTCTGCAAGCAGGCATCAATTTTCATATTTATCCATTCTTGACGGATCAAGGGTTTAGTGAGATGACCGCCATCTTGATTCTCACCACCATCTCCGTCTCTGGTATGGCAGGATCGGCCCTATGGGGCATGCTTACCGAGAGGTTTCGTATTCAGACTCTTCTCACGGCAAATGTTTTTGGAAACGGCCTGGTATTTCTTTTGCTTTATCTGGCGGTCATATTTAAGTTTCATGACGTTCTGGGAATGGGGATCATCTTTTTTTTAGCGGCATTGCACGGGGCTTGTCTCGGCGGCAGGAATCCGATGATTACCATCGCATGGGCTCAATTTTTCGGCCGCCGATCTCTTGGCAGCATAATAAGCATGTCGCATCCGTTCCATACCATTGGAAATGCCATAGGCCCAGTTTTTGCTGGGCTTTGCTTTGATCTGTTTGGTAGTTACACGTTCCCCTTTTATCTTTTTGTAGTTGTATATTTCGTTTCAGGAATGATCCCCAAACATATACAACCGCCCGGAGCCCCCTCTCGGGCTCCTATCAATTAAGCAAGGAGAGATGGAACGATGGAGTATCGAAACTTTGGTAGAACAGGCCTGAAAATCTCTGAAATTGGTTTCGGTTGTGGCAATAATGCCGTCCTGATGATTCAGGGGACCTTCGAGGAACAGGTGCAAGCTGTTCGCCGTGCCTTGGAGCTTGGGATCAATTACTTTGATACGGCTTTCTCCTACGGTCTGGGAAAATCAGAGGAGAATCTGGGAAAGGTTTTAAACGAGCTACGCCCTTCAGTCGTTGTCTCCACCAAGATCCGCATTGTACCGGCGGATCTGGCCGACCTAAAAACTGCCACGATTCAGGCGGTTGAGGCTGGCCTCAAGCGCTTGCAAAGAAAATCGGTTGATTTGATCCAGCTGCATAATAAGGTGACTGTGGAGAGAAATCCGGGCAGGCATATCAGTTTGACTCCCAGGGACATTCTTGGACATGGAGGTGTCCTCGATGGATTTAAGGAAGTCAGGGACAAGGGCAAAGTAAATTTTTTTGGCTTCTGTGGCTTGGGTGACCCCAAAGCTTTTCATGAAGTGATTGAGAGCGGCGAGTTTCATTCGGTTCAGGCCTATTACAATCTTTTAAATCCAAGCGCGGGACAGCCTGTCCCGCAGGGCTTTAGCGCCCTGGATTATGGCAGGCTCATCGATCGAGCTGCCAGTAAGGGTATGGGGGTTGCTGTTATTCGTGTGCTGGCTGTTGGTGCCCTGACAGGTCATCCAGAGGCGGGTGGCGGAAACAAACCCGAGCCACTCTCGCCTGGTTCTGATTATGCTCTTGACGTAGACCGGGCCGTCCAGTTGCGATTTTTGCTTAGCCGGAATGACAATAGCCTTGCTCAGTCTGCCATCCGTTTTGCTCTGATGAAGCCGGAAGTGTCAACGGTTCTCGTGGGTTTTTCCAACATTGCTCACATTGAGGAGGCGACCGCCTGCTCCGGAACCGGCGGGTTGCCCGAAGAAGACATGGCTCGGATGAAGCAACTGTGGGAGACTGATTTTGGGAGGATCAATCCCCGATGAATACAAGGTAATGATTTAAATGGGATCAGCTGGCGGAAACTCACAATCCAGAAGATTTAATGTCAATTTATATAATTCTGATCCCATAACCTTTATCTTCCTATCACCCCTTTTCCCCCTCACATCGTATAAAATGAATCACCAAATGCCTATTTTAGGTTTGACACACTGGTCTTCCCCCTTTAACCAAAGCCACGAATCATTCAGGACAATTTACAGGGAGATTAAATTGTGTTAATAATCTTTACCTAAGAACCCCGTATGAGGAATTCTTGGGGTTTTTCGCTCCATCAGAACTGAGCGGATCGAAAGTCACAGACCATTTCGGGGGGATCAGGAGAGAGGGAATGTTCCCCTTTCTTATTAATTAATGGTAAGGGGCTTTTTATGTATCATGCCAGCATTATTGGCACAGGTTCCTACGTCCCTGAACGGATTCTTACGAACCATCATCTGGGGGAAATGGTGGATACCAGTGACAGGTGGATCATAGAAAGAACAGGTATCCGGGAACGGAGGATTGCAGGTGAGGAGGAGACCAATGTAACCATGGGCGTGAAAGCGCTCGAACGGGCGATTGAAAATTCAGGAATCAGACGCGAGGAAATTGAATCGCTGGTGGTGGGTACAAACACGACAGAACCGGTATGGCCTTCTGCCTCAGGCCATATTGCAAACTTACTGGGCCTTCGCAAAGACCTGCCCTTCCTTGATGTGCAGGCAGGATGCACCGGGTTCAATTTCGCCTTTTCGGTTGCTGAGATGTTTATTAAGGCTGGACAATACAGGACAGTCGCAGTGATCGGAACGGACAAACTTTCAGCCATCACAGATTATCAGGACCGCAATACCTGTGTTCTCTTTGGGGATGGCGCCGGCGCCGTCATCTTGAAGCAGTCGACGGACGAAGGAATCATTCGTTCTCATCTCGGAGGAAATGCCAAATCCCGTCATCTCCTTATTCTTTCCAAAAAGGGCGGCATTGGGAATGGATATATCTGGATGGAGGGAAGAAAGGTTTACACCTTTGCAAAAAGGGCGATGGTCGAAAGCTGTTTTCGTGTCCTTGACCCTTCTGGCACGGCTGACAAAAAGGAACTCCGCACTCTGTTTGAACAGGTGACCAAAATCATCCCCCACCAGGCGAATGCACGGATCATCATGGGCGCTGCCGAGGAACTCGAATCGCGGCTGGAGCTCCCTGCCGGTGAGGCAAAAAATAAAATGATTGTGACCATTGAACAGTATGGGAATAACTCCTGCGCCTCCATCCCGCTCGCACTGGATGTATCCCTCCGTACGGGAAAGCTCAGGAAAGGAGACCTTGTTATTTTCGTTGGCTTTGGGGCAGGCCTGACCTATGCCGCAAACCTCGTTCGATTATAGAATGACTGATCAGTGGGATCCGGTGATGGCCAATTCCGTCCTGGATCATCTAATCCAATATTCCCTTCCCTCTTATCTCAATCCATGCCTTTTATGGTACCCACTGTCTAACGGTATGGGCCTTTTTCAATCAGTGGCTAAAGCCATACAGCCCCTTCGTCCGCTCCTTCCACTCTTTCTCTATAAGCCCTGAGGACGCCATCAGCCGGGTGATCCGGTTTTTTCCGCTTCTGAGCTAAACGTTTCTCAATCTCTTGTTGGGGTACCTTTAAGTCGAGGCGGCAATGAGGAACATCAATTTCAATCCAGTCTCCATCTTCGACCACAGAAATCGGTCCATCTTCCCATGCCTCCGGGCAGACGTGCCCAACACAAGGACCCCGTGTGGCTCCAGAAAACCGACCGTCTGTCACCATGGCTACGGATTGATGTAATCCCATTCCAACCAGCATCCCTGCCGGGATCGACAATTCGCGCATTCCCGGTCCTCCCTTCGGCCCTTCATACCGGACCACTAAAACAGACCCCGGCTCGATCCGTCGTTCGAGAAGAAAGTTTCGAACCTCTTCCTCGGAATCGAAAACGATTGCCGGTCCGGCATGCTTTAGCATAGCAGGTTCGATTCCACTCTTCTTGACGACCGCCCCCTTCGGAGCCAAACTTCCCTTCAGAATGGCAAAAGACCCCTTCTCCTCTAATGGGTTTTCAGGCGAACGGAGGATTGCACCATCCGGACCATGAACACCCTTCAGAACCACTTCCAGGACCTCTCCGAAAGCCATTGGTGCAGAGGTGTCCAGGTATTTTCGTATGGTTCCCATTGCCGCTGCCACTCCTCCAACCTGATGAAAGTCAGAGATGTTATAAAGCGATGCGGGTTTAAACTTGGCAATCAATGGAACACTCTCTGCAATCTTTCCAAACTCTTCCAGATTGAGTGGAATTCCCGCAATTTTTGCAAAGGCGAGGATATGAAGGACTGCATTGGTAGACCCTCCTGTGGCTGAAATCAGCCGTATCCCATTGCCAAGGCTTGGGGGAGTGAAAAACCGTGAGAACCTTATTCCCTTACGAACTAAATCGACGATGCCCTCTCCGACATCCCGGGCCTGCCGGACTTTTGCAGATTCGAAAGAGAGCATGGTTGTGCTACCAAAGGGGGCAACGCCAATGGCCTCCAAAAAACACCCCATTGTGTTTGCCGTTCCCATCATCGAGCACGTCCCTGCGGAAAAGCAGAAATTCTCTTGCCACGACATAAAAGTGGCATTATCGATTTCTCCGGAGTGGCGCTTCCCGATGGCTTCTTTTAAGTCCGATGTCACTACTGTCTTCTCCCCAAGACGATACGGCAGCATCGCCCCTGCCGTGAGAAAAAGGGTTGGAAGGTCGCACCGGATGGCAGCCATGATCATGCCCGGGATGATTTTATCACACGAGCCGAGCATCACCATCCCCCGAAAACCATGGGCCTTCACCATGGCCTCAATACTGCCTGCAATCAGGTCGCGTTGGGGAAGAATGTAGAACATTCCAGGCCCTTGAGCCATCCCGTCACATGGAGCAGGGACATTGAACTCTCCGGGCGTTCCACCCGCAGCCCAGATTCCTTCCTTGACCTGTTCCGCAAGAAACTTAAACGGGATATGTCCCGGATTCACATCCGTCCAGGAATTGACAACCGCAATTAAAGGTTTATCTAAGTCTTTGGCCCGATATCCTGAAGCATGCATTAATCCTCTGTAATAGGCCTCTGTGATCTCTTCCGGCCTTCCTCGAAGCTTTTCCATTTCATGGCCTCCTTTTTCTGACCTCAGTCCCAAGGACCTTTTCCCATACTTTAATCATGGCGCCCTTGTTTTCATTCCCCAATCCTTGAGAGAGCGCGAGCTGGTACGTCTGCATCGCTGCCGCAAACACGGGGAGTGGAATGCTCTTTTGGCTGCTTATCTCAACTGCGCTCTCCATGTCTTTATAGGCGCTCATCAGGGGGTACCCCGGCTTAAAATTGTTTTCCAGAATGTACGGAGTAAAAAATTCGAGGGCAAAGGTTCGACCGGTCCCGGTCGTTACCACACGGCAGACGCCTTCCGGATCCAATCCCAGCTTGACCGCCATTGGAAGGATTTCTGCCATGGCCGCTGCACTGATATTGAAAAGAAGCTGGTTAACCAGCTTGGTGAGCTGGCCATTTCCACTTTTTCCCATGTAAATGATGTTGTTTCCAATGGCGTCCAGGATAGGACGGATCTTCTCCACCGCTGCAGGATCTCCGCCGATCATTACGGTCAACGTTCCCTCCTTGGCCCGCGCTTCCATTCCGGAGACAGGAGCGTCAATAAAGATGATCCCCTTCCCTCGCAACTCCTCTTCTATCCTCAGGGTGGCGAGGTAGTGAATGGTGCTGAGATCCACCAGGATGGTTCCCGGAGACATTCCGGTCATCAGTCCTTTTTCTCCAGAAATGACCGCATCTACCACTTTGGTGTCCGGCAGGCTCATCATGATGATTTCTGATTTTTTTGCAACCTCAGCTGGATTTCCACCCGCTGTGGCGCCGCTTTCAACCAGCTCCTTAACGGGATCCGGTCTAATATCAAATACGGTCAGAGGAAATCCTGCCTTGGCCACATTGAGAGCCATCCATTTACCCATCTCTCCAAGTCCGACAAAGCCAATCCTTGGTTTCATTTATTCACCTCCAGACTCCTTTTTTAAAGACCCAGCATTCGGGCCGGATTTGTTGAAACCATCATCCTGACATCTTCCTCCGAAATCCCCAGATCCAGCATATCCTTAATATAAATCCCCATTGACTGGGCCGGGATCGGATTGAGCCACTGCCCAGAATCGGTTGACATGACAATGTTTTTTGCTCCAATGGCCCGGATGGCATCGGCAATCGTCTTCTGGGTGATCGGATAGGCCACCTGTCGGGTCACATCATTAAAGACATGCTCGAGATACATGGCTCCGTTTTCCAGGCACCATTTCATATCCTCATAGGTGTAGTTCACAAAGGTGGCCAGGGGATGGGTGACGATGATCTTCTTCACCCCGGTTTTCGCTGCCTCCTCGATTACCTTCTTCGCCTCCTGGAGGGCGATATGGCCTGTTCCGAGGGCCACATCGTATTCCGCAATTTTTTTAAAAATGGGATATAGTTCTTCTTTGAGACTTCCATCCTCGTTTAAGAGATGGAGGCCTTTCATACCCTCTTTTACTGCCTTGGCAAGGGTGGGAACATGATCCTTCTGGGCCACGTAGTGGCTGGCATGGATGGTGGGCATCCAGACCTCCTTGGCCCCCATCTTCAGGGCCACCTCCACGGCCTCGAGATTCAAACCCCCCACAGGAAGATTCAGGGCAATGGCTCCGAAGACTGGAAAATCGGCCTGCTCACTTGCAATCTCAGCCCGGTCTGCCGTGATGACAACATGGCTTTTGATTAATATGGCACGCATCCCTTCCTGTTTTGCCATCCTTGCCAAATCCACATCATTCATGATCCGTGGAAAAATGTCAGGGCCAGAATGGATGTGAGCGTCGATGGAACCCTCCAATAGTTTCTGAACCCGTTTCTCAAATCTTAGCATGATAACCTCCTTAATTGCTTAGAAAATAAAAGTCTTTGGTCTAAGGGTTAGGGTCAAGAAGCCCGTTTGGTTGATGGGTGAGGTTGTGTGTCTAAAAATGATTAGCCTTAACCCTTTAACCTAACCCAAACAGGCTTCCTCACCTTAACCCCATGACCATTTTCATCGTTCGTGCCTGCACGCCTGGGAAGCTCTTTCCTCTCCGGAACAAGGGATCTCCATTATCGCACAACTTAAGGATGTCTCTTTGGGCTTGGAGAGAAAGGAGATGCCTCTTTCGGTGTCCCGCCTCTGTGCCTTTTCTAATGAGCCTATGGAATGGCCAACAGATAGAGGTTGCTATCCAGGGTGTTCCGCCCTTCAAAGAAAAGGGCGGAACACCCTTTTCTTAATTTTTAGGGGCTTCTTTTACAAGGTCTGCATCGAGTTCCGCAATGATCTTTGACTCTTTATCCATCCACTTTGCCAGCTCTTCCCCGTTCATAAACTGGACTTCATCCCCGGGTTTTTCAATCATCTCAATGAACGATTTATCCTCGGCGACTTTCTTGGTCGCCTCCCGAAGCTTTTCCACAAGAGGCATGGGCGTGTTCTTGGGTGCCATAATCCCGACCCATCCGTAATATTCAGCATCGATTCCCAGTTCTTTAAAAGAGGGAATGTCAGGGATAGACTTGAGCCTCTTGGCGCCCGCCACAGCCAGAACTCTCAATTTATTTCCCCGAGCAAGGGGAAGAGAGGTGGGAGGATACTGGAATGCGAAGTCGACGTGTTTACCCACCACGGCCGAAAGGCAGGGTCCTCCCCCCGGATAGGGAACATGTCGGAACTTTAATCGAGTTGCTTTTGCAAAGAGCTCGATGGGCAGATGGCTCATTCCATAGAGCCCCCCGGAACAGTAGACCAATTGGCCTGGTTTTGCCTTAGCATCGTTCATTAAATCGGATAGAGTCTTATAAGGACTGTCAAAAGGAACAACCACGAGCGTCGGGCTCATGGTGAAGGCCCCGATGGAAACGAAATCATGCCGGGTGAAGGGAGGTTTCCGACCATTAGCAATCTCCCATTCAATGGCATTTGTAAAATTGACGGAGCCCACGGTAAGGGTGTAGCCGTCAGGAGGAGCCTGAGCTCCTGCCAGCCCTCCTACCATACCGGTGGCCCCTGTTTTATAGACGACGACAACGGGTTGTCCCAGGTATTTCTCGGCCACGGCTGTCCATGCTCTGGCCTGAAGGTCGAGGGTTCCGCCAGGGGGCATAGGGTTGATGAGCGTGATGGGCTTGGTCGGATAATCGGCCGCTCCAACGAAACCAATGGCCATCCCCAAAACTAAAACGATGATGCTTGCCATAATACTAAGAATTTTTCTCATGATGATCACCTCCGTTTTTTTTATTAAGCTTTCTCTTCTTAAAAAATATGGCTTCGTAGCGATTCCCCCCCTTCTACTGTATGAGTCTATCTCCCAATATTATTGATCGCTTTGGTCGGCATGCCAGTCCTATGGTTACTCCCTATTGTCAAAGGCAACCTCACTACTTCTCTGCTTTGCATGGCCTGCTCAATGGCGAGGGTAACCTCAAGGGTCTGTCGGGCCTGTTTGGGGGTAGCGAGGGCGCAAGGCCGGTTCGTCGAAAGGTGGTCGAGCCATACCCGGGTCTCTGTACCCACTGGTCCCCAGAAGTCCCCCAAAGCCCAGTCGCCTGGAGAAGAAGTGCCCAGAAAGGCCATGTTTACGCTGTGGCCAGGAACGTAGCCATGAGGGAAGCCCAATTCGGTGTATAAGATCTGGTCCCTATTCTCTCCATCAACAAATATGACTCCCTCCGTGCCGAGAATTTCCACGCGAGGACTCTGCCCAAGGGTTGGATACCTCTCAGGAAGGGCATAATCCACGCCGAGGTTGACCACGGCACCATCGGCGAAGGTCACAATGGCCCAAGCTACATCGTGAGCACTGTAACCCGCTGCCTCGAACACGCCTTTTTGTCCCCGGGCAATGACTTCAACTGGAGAATTGCCCTCCAGGAACCAGCAGAAGAGATCCACATAATAAGTCAAAACATCTAAGACAGGTGTGGCATCCGGGGAACGTTTGAGTATCTGGAAGGCCTGGGCCCTTGAGTTGTAAACCCGTCCAAGTCCTCCCAGAATTTTCCCCAAGCGTCCCTGGAGGGTTTGTTCCTTTGCGAGGAGATACCGCCGCTGGAAACGCCTGCTGTATCCTACATGAAATGCAACGCCTGCCTTCTGAGCGGCGGCAATCATTCTGTCGGCGTCTTCTAACCTCATGGCAATGGGTTTCTCAACCAGGACAGACTTTCCGCGCTCGAGGGCTTGAAGGACAGGGAGAGTGTGTTCGTTCTCACTGGTGGAGACAATCACTGTATTTACTTCGGGTCGGGAAATAACCTCGAGATTATCACCGGATGAAAAATGAGCTCCCACTTTACTTGCAAGGGTGTGGGCACGGGCGGGGTCCAAGTCCGACACAGCAAGAAAATGAACGGCCGGATGAGCCGCTGCCATGCTTGCCCTTAATGTGCCGATACGACCCGAACCGATCACCGCAACTCCGAGGTCCCTTTCCTTCATTTTCCCTCCTTTCATTTTTACCGTGTCTCCTAAGTTCTATAAGAGGATCGGGTTCGTCATGGGATTTGGGAATTCATAAAAAATCACTTTTTGATAAGTCTGCCATACTCTGAAGGCATGCGGTCTCTCCAGAAAGGAAGGATCATCTGAGCCCTATGGACTTCATCGAGGTCCACTTTTGCCATGACAATCTCCCATTGGTCAGGAGAACCCATGGCGATGGTTTCTCCGTTAGGGTTAATGATCAGGCTTCTTCCGATGTAGTTAAAGACGGTCTCCTTTTTAAAAGACGTATCCATGAAGGCTTGCCCCGCCTTATTTGAAAGAACGACGAATACCCCGTTTTCATAGGCCCTTGCCCTTGAGGAAAGATCCCAGTGATCGATCCGGGCTTTATGGTTTCCATAAGTTTCGGTTGAAGCACAGGAGGGTATAAAAATGATCTCGGCCCCCTCCAAAGCAAGAATTCGGCTTCCTTCCGGGAATTTCCTGTCGTAGCATATCTGGATTCCCACTTTACCATACCGGGTGTTAAAGACCGGAAAACCTAAATTCCCTGGTCTGAAGTATAATTTCTCATAAGTTCCGGTTCCCCCTTTTGGAGGGGAAGGGAATACACTGGGAAGGGTAACTTTTCGATATTTCCCCAGGATGGTTCCGTCCGCATCTGAAATGACGGCTGAATTATAATAATCAATGCCATCCTTTTCGGCGAAGGGGAGGATTAACACCATTTGATAGGTTTTTGCGGTCTCAAACAAAGGATTCAGGATTTCATCTGGAAATTTCAAACAGAATTTCTCATAATCAGGTGAAAGGCTTGGTGGGAAAAAGGGAGCCGCACAGATTTCTGTAAAACTGAGGATGTTGACTCCTTTTTCCCCGGCCTCTATTAACAGATCATTCAATTGCGCCACATTTTTTTTTAGATCCGTTGTGATCCCTGAGCCCACCTGGCCTGCTGCAATGACCACTTCTCTTCCCATGTCCTCTTTCCGTCCTCTTTTTTCTCTCTATCGCTGCCGAAGGTCTAAACCGATTTCTTTTTACTATTTTTTTTCCTCGAGAAGGTGCTTGTAGACCTTTGCAACCTCTTTGGATTCTTTTTCACAGTATTTAATGACATCCTCACTGCTCATATAGTAAACTTCGGCTCCTTGACCCTCTACAATTTTAATGAAGGATTCATCCTCGGCTACCTTTTTCACAACTCCTTTGAGCCTTTCCAAAATAGGCGCAGGAATATTTTGGGGGACAGAGAATCCCAACCATTGGCCCCACTCTGCATCGATTCCCAGTTCCTTAACCGTCGGGATATCCGGAATAGATTTCATCCTTCGATCGTCCTGGACAGCCAATATTCTCAGCTTCTTGCCTCGCGCAAGAGGAATGGATGTGGCGGGCCACTGAGTGGCGAAATGGACATGCTCGCCTACCAGGGCGGAGAGGCAAGGTCCTCCTCCCTTGTGGGGGACATGACGAGCTTTTATCCCAGTCGCTTTCATGAGTACCTCGGCGGGCAGGTGGCTCCCCCCATATAAACCACCAGAGCAGAACGCATAGAAGTCTGGCTTCGCCTTGCAATCTCTTATGAGGTCACTTAAGGTTTTCCAAGGGCTGTTGTAAGGGACGACGACTAAAGGGACATTTATGGTAATACACCCGACGGGTAAGATATCATTCCGTGTAAAGGAAGGTTTACGACCGTTTGCAATCTCCCACTCTAAGGCATTCGTGGTGGTCGTCGAGTCCAGGCCGATGGTATATCCATCAGGAGCGGCCTGGGCAACTGCCAGCATTCCAATCATCCCGGAGGCGCCGGGTTTATTAATGACCACCATGGGTTGTCCGAGATGTTTTTCTGCAACAGATGCGAATGCACGTCCGATCACATCATGGCCCCCTCCTGGCGGGTTAGGGTTGATGATGGTGATGGGCTTGGTCGGATAATCAGTCGCACCAACCAAACCACTGCCGATCGTCAGAATCAAAACTAAGAGAATACCTGTGATGCTCATTATTTTTTTCATGATATGCACCTCCATTTTAAAATAATACCATCCTCTCTTATTTTCTCGTATCGATACGCTATTTGAAGACGGTTTAATCATCACCTCTTTTTCTCTGTGGCCGCCCCATTGTTTTCCCTGTTCTGGATCTTTGTTTAATCGCTTCGTCCATAGTGAAAATTTACATCACTTGCCTTCTTCCAATGCTTTTTCCCATGCTGCCTTTGCCGGCCTTAAACTTCGATAAATGTTCCAGAGAAATAATAGACCAGATGCGATGATGAGTATCAGAGAGATAGAACTTCCCCAGAAGATCGAAAAAGATCCTGCACTGCGCATCAACGATTGACGGAAGGCCATTTCCAACATGGGCCCTAAGATCATTGCGAGAATAAATGGAGCGATGTCATATTTAAGTTTCCGGAAGACATAACCGAAGATCCCAAAACCCAGGAGGATTAACAATTCAAAGGCGCTTGCGTTTACCGAATAGGTTCCGACGAGGCATATGAGCAAGATGATTGGAAACAGGATACGGAAGGGAACCCTGAGCATGCTGACGAAAATGCCCACGAAAGGGAGGTTTAAAATAACCAGGATGATGTTTCCGACATACATGCTCGCGACCAAGCCCCAGAATACCTGGGGGTGTTCGGAGATGAAGAGGGGACCAGGCCGAACCCCATGGATCATCAACGCAATCATCATGACCGCCGGCGCAGGCCCTGTTGGGATTCCTAAACCCAGGAAAGGAATCATCGCACTTCCGGATGCCGCATTATTGGCGGTTTCGGGGCCGGCGACTCCTTCGATCCGGCCGGTTCCGAATTCTTCCGGTCTCTTGGCGACCCTCTTTTCCGTCATGTAGCTGACGAAGCTTGCCAACACATGGGCGGAACCCGGCACAAGGCCAATGATGAAACCCAGGCCGGATCCACGAAATATGGGGCCCCATGAGGCCCGCAGCTCCTCCCGGGTTGGCAAGAGTTCGCGGAGTCTGACTTTGTGTATAATCCTTACAAGGCTCTCTTCAGTGGCAATCAGGATTTCAGAAACTCCCAAAGCCCCCATCGCAACAGGGAGGAATCCAATTCCATCATAAAGATCCTTAACGCCATGGGTGAAACGCAGCGCTCCGGTTAAAGGATCCATCCCAACGGTGCTGGCCAAGAGACCCATGAAGACCATGGGCATTGTTTTGAAGAGGGATCCACTCCCCAATGATCCCAGTAAAATAAAGGCAACCAAGAAAAGAGAGAACATCTCCGGGGGTCCAAACCTCGTGGCAAAATTGGCTAAAAAGGGAGTCAAAAACATGAGTCCGATAACACTCAGTGTTCCCCCAACCCAGGACCCCCACGCGCTGATAAAAAGGGCGGCCCCGCCCCGCCCTTTGAGGGTCATTTGGTATCCATCAAGGCAGGTTACTACAGAAGCGGACTCCCCCGGGATATTCATCAGGATGGAGGTCGTCGAACCTCCATACATTGCCCCGTAATAAATCCCTGCAAGCATGATGATTGCCCCCGTTGGGTCAAGCCCAAAGGTTGCCGGGATCAGGAGGGTAATGCCGGCTAAGGGCCCAATCCCGGGGAGGACCCCCACCATGGTCCCCCAAAGGCATCCGATAAAACAGAGATAAATATTTTGGAAGCTGAGCGCGGTTTGAAAACCATTCGAAAGATTATTCAGAACATCCATCGAAGGTCCTCCCATGTCGAAAATCCAGGGCAAACAGGAATCATCATTTTAGAACTCCCTGGGGTAATTGGACAGCAAGAATTTTCACAAAAAAATACCAGGTTCCCACCCCGATGACGAGAGCAAGCCCTAAGGCAACCCACACCCTGTAACGGGAAATCCAAAAAAAGAGGATGAACATAAATAGGGAGGATGCCAACAGGTATCCCGCTCTCTCCAGGAGCAGAATAAAAACAATGGTTACCCCCAGAATTTTTAGCGGGGTGACTAATTTTCTGCCCATCTCACCCCAGACAATCTTTTGTTTTTCCTCTTCCTTTCCTTTTTTCTTTCCGAAGATAAACCACAACACCCCTGACACACATAACAAGATCGACAGGCTGAGGGGTAATACTCCAGGGCCAGGCTCTCTCCATCTCCCCAATGGAAGCTGGATGCCAAAGATCAATCCATAAATTCCCACAAAGAGGAAGATCAGACTACTGATGCGTTCTTTGCTCATAACCTTTCCCTTAAATCAGACCCTTGGGTTTTGAATAGGCCAGCGCTTAAGATCGATCGCTATCTCCTTTAACTCTTTGCAAAACCTGTCTGGGTTCTCAACTCTTTTTCAGGTCCAGGAGGAGCGTAGACGACAACATAACGAAGAGGGTCATTTCCGGTACACTCCACCGAGTGGAGCTTGCCGATAGGAGCAAACACGGCGTCGCCGGGCTTGATGTGATAAGTTTCTCCTTCCATCTGAATAATTCCTGTGCCCTTTAAAATATACCAGCAATGTTCAACATCATGAGAATGCTCTTTCCCCTTGTATCCAGGCGCCATCTCATTGACAAGCAGTGAAAAATACTTTGCTCCGGACATCTCTTCATCGATGAGGATGTTAAACGTTCCTCCCCCGCCTGGCACGGGGAGTTTTCCCTTCACGCCTTCTGACTCATTGACCACATAACGTTTCATCCTTCCCTCCATGCCAAGAAATAAATCTCAAATCCCCCCAACCCCCCTTTTCTAAAGGGGGGAGAGGGGGGATTATCGGTCTTTATCGCTTACCCTCCAAGGGAGGTGATTTGATGATGACCGCCTTCATGGGTTTGTCTTTCAGGACATTAATCGTTGCATGATCCGTGTCGGCAGGGACGAAGATGAACGATCCAGGACCGAACCGCTGATCCCCGGCGTCGGTCCTCGTGATCCCCTCCCCCTCGAGAACATAGATG
>JASEIE010000439.1 GCA_030024065.1 Thermodesulfobacteriota bacterium | reverse complement strand
GGGAGAGGAATGGGGCCTGGTCGGATGCTTTATTGTGATCGGGCTCTATTTTTTACTGATTCTATGGGGCCTTCGCATCGCCGTAGGGTCGAAAGACCGGTTCGGCGCCATCCTTTGTTTTGGCGTGGTGGCCATGCTCTTCTGGCATACCTTCATTAATATCGGGATGGTATTGGGATTGATGCCTGTGGTGGGAATTCCTCTTCCCCTGCTCAGCTACGGGGGGTCTTTCCTACTCTCCACGCTGATCGGAATCGGCCTCCTTCTCAATGTGAGCATGAGGAGGTATCTCTTCTAAATGCGGATTTCGGAATTCGGATTTCGGAATTTCATTCCGCAATTCGCAATCCGCATTCCGAAATTAAAAGGGCACATCGTCATCGGATCCGGGAAGGCCGGGATCGATATCAAATTCCTTTTCCGAGGCAGAGGCTTCAACAGGTCCACCCATTGTCCCTAACATCTGCATCTGCATGGCGATGATCTCCGTGGTATATCTCCGGTTTCCGTCCTTATCTTCCCATGTCCGGGTCTGGATCCGGCCCTCAATATAAACCTGTTTCCCTTTGCTCAGAAACTTTCCGCAGATTTCTGCCAATTTGCCGAAGGCGACGATCCGGTGCCATTCCGTGAGTGATATCTTTTCTCCGGATCGGTTGACCCGGTTTTCGGTCGTTGCAATCCGGAAATTGGCGACCTGGGTGCCGCTTCCGAGGAATTTGACCTCCGGGTCTGCTCCCAAATTACCGACGAGAATCACCTTATTCACTCCAGCCATAACCTCCTCCTTTAAGGAATGGACCCTGCGGAATTTATACCTTGGTAGGGACCTAATTTAGTTCAACTTTAGTGTGAACCTTACATGGTTCACACCTTACCATTTCTTCAATCTCTTTTCAAGGAAATGTTTCACCAGGAAATGTTTCAACCCAAATCCCGATTTAGAAATTGTCATTGCGAGGGAACCGAAGCAATCTCGCCTTTTTCAATGAGATTGTCACCCCTGCGTGCCGTAATCCACTTCGGCGTGCAGGCACGAACCATGAAAATTTGCAAGTATTATCCTCCCCCTTGATGCCTGCCTGCCGGTAGGCAGGGGGGAGGATGTTTTTTCCAATGATTCGGTTTGCAACAAACGTGAACGCGGTGATTCCCTTAACTTCATAGAGATTTGATACCAGTTTCGAAGGCATGAACCTAAATGAAGCCTTGGGTTTACTGCGCAACTAAGCAGGTGAAGCATCAATGAGGTCTCCCTCCAAAGACAACGGGCTTTTTGATAACTCTTGTGAAATCGGGTACCCCCAGGGGAAAAATCTCTCACCTGCCACGATGAGAACTTCCATGAGAAAGGCCACCAAGAGTTTACCGTGGAGCCAG
>JASEIE010000438.1 GCA_030024065.1 Thermodesulfobacteriota bacterium | reverse complement strand
TCATGGGCCACTCCCTGGGTGCCTTCATATCGCTTGTTTTTGCAGCTCAGTATCCTTAAAGAGTGGATCGTTTGATCCTGGTCGATGGCGGAGGAAAACTCTCCGAAGCCCAGATGGCCAAGTCCCTTGCGGGAATCAAGCTTTCTTTAGATCGTCTGGGCCAGGTCTTTCCCTCTTTCGAAGCCTATATCACCTTGATGAAGCAGGCCCCGTTTTTACAGCCCTGGAACTCCTATATGGAGACTTATTTCCGATATGAGGTGGAAGAGGCCGAAGGAGGCATTCGCTCCCGTGTTCATCCAAAACATATTGAGGAAGAGGTGATCAACCTGCGAAAAGAAGATTCGACTCAATTTTACTCCAGGGTGACCTGTCCCACCCTGATTCTCCGTGCCACAAGAGGCATGTTGGCTGAGGATGATCTCGTGCTTCCCGAAGATGTGGTCGAACGAATGGCCCGTGAAATAGGAAACGCCAGGCGAGTTGATCTTGAAGGAACCAACCATTACACGATACTATTTCAACCCAACCCGATGCGTGACCAAGCCATCCTAAATTTTCTTGAAAGATAACCCTCTTAAATCGTTGTAATCATATCATAATCTGTGTAATCAGAGATTTCTTGACTTTTTCAGAAATCTATTTTAGAAACCAATTCCACATCCACTTCATCTCCAAAATGATCTTTTAATGCCTTTTGAAGATGTCCAAGGTCTTCCATCTTCTCAAATTCAATCACCAGCTCTCGGTCATCAAGCACTTTCAACCTTCCGAATTGATTCACCACCTCGATCGTTTTCGATGGATCAACCGTCACCCACCCCTTTATCCGGCGAACCAACTCATCACCTTCGAAGGCTCTCTCGATCTTAAGGTCAACCTTCCTCTGCTTTGCCTCCCACCCGATGAGTGCGGGCTGAGCAATCATGGGGGTAACCGGGTCATGCATCGCCGCACACCGAAACCACAACTTTGCCCGTATCATTTGGGATCATCTCCTCTAATGTCTTCGAATTACGTGACAGTGTTGCGTAATTCTATATGTCTTTTCTTACGCACTCTGTTTATTTCTTAAAAAGAATGGCCAACTTTTTTATGGAGGCCATCCTTTTTGGGGGAAATGGGGACGTGTTGTTCCTATTTTCGCTTCTTACGAGAGACCGTGTACTCAACCTGAGGTTCCCGAACCTCTATCTGATCCGCAGAAATACGAACCACTTTCCCATTGCGCCAGATGGCAATCGGAACTCCATTGCGGCGATGCTCAGCGATCGCTTCGGCCACAGCCTTCCGAAGTGCTTCTTCAGCTCGGTATGCAAGCGGAGGAGGCGTTCTTTTCCCCTTTTTCATTGGTTCCCCTTGTATTTTAATAAAATGTTAAAGAGAGCTGGATCAAGTATTTCGATCTTTCCTGATTCCTCAAAACCAATCATTTTA
>JASEIE010000437.1:361-1472 GCA_030024065.1 Thermodesulfobacteriota bacterium | reverse complement strand
GGCCTTCAAAATCCCCTCCAGTTCGATGGAACCGACCCTACAGGTAGGGGATCATATCCTTGTCAGTAAATTTATTTACGGGATTAAAATCCCCTTTACCCAAACCAAACCGTTTCAATTCAAAAAACCTCAGAGAGGAGATGTGATCGTTTTCATCTATCCAAAAGACTCTTCCAAGGATTTCATCAAAAGGGTGGTTGGAATCGGAGAGGATCGGATCGATATCGAGGGAAACAAGGTCTATATCAATGGGAAACAGATGGAGGACCCATGGGGACATTACGACACGAAAAACGAATGGAGGAAAAACCTTGGCCCTGTTGGCCCTTTTGAACATGTGGTCGTGCCGAAAGATCACCTCTTTGTCTTGGGGGATAACCGGGACAACAGTCAGGACAGCCGTTTTTGGGGGTTTGTCCATGTGAGCGAGGTGAAGGGGAAAGCCTTTATTATTTATTTTTCCGGACCAAGTTTTTTAAATATTTTATTTCCATGGATATGGGATGAGATCAGGTGGATCAGGTTTGGCAAATTAATTCACTAGACAGAATATATGAAAGGTCTTATAATTGAACAAAAATATTTTGAAAATCTCCCCTCACCCCTCTTTACCAAAGAGGGGAATTATCCCTCCCTTTGGAAGGGAGGTTAGGAGGGATTTTATCAATCAATATATCCATTATTATAAGGAAGTTAATACTCCCTGCCCATAACCTATACGCTATTTTTTCGTTCATTCCTGAAAAAGACATTCGCTTCGGCCCATTCAATATCTTTTCTTATCTGTTTGATCAACCCTTCTGTTGAAGGAAAACGGATTTCATCACGGATTCTTTCTGTAAAGTACACCTGGAGCTCCTCGCCGTAGATCTCCCGGTCAAAGTTTAAAATATGGACCTCCAATGAAACGGCCTTCGCATCGAAGGTCGGATTGAATCCGATATTGGCCAGGCCATTGAAACACTGGCGATGCCAATTCACCCTGACCGCATACACCCCTGGTTTTGGATAAAGTTCTTCTGCCATTTCGAGATTGACTGTCGGAAAACCAAGAGCATGACCCCTTTTCGTCCCCTCGATCACCCGCCCGATCACGGGATAATCTCTTCCC
>JASEIE010000437.1:0-351 GCA_030024065.1 Thermodesulfobacteriota bacterium | reverse complement strand
TTTTGAGGCCTTTTCAACCTCTCCATCCCCAATGAGCTCTCTGATCTTCGAACTGCTGACGATGGTGTCCGTCACCCTCAGGGCTTCCACCACTTCAACATCCACTCCGAAGAGGGCGCAATTTTCTTTAAGGGAATCCACATCCCCGCTCTTTCCTCTGCCAAACCGATAATTATATCCGACAATGATCTTTTTGGCTTCGACCTTCCCCACCAGAACGCTCTTCACAAATTCAAGAGGTGAAAGCTCTGAAAAGGCCCTGGTAAATTGAATGCAAAGGACTTTCTCCACCCCGGTCTCTTCGATTAACATCATTTTCTTTTTAAAAGGAGTGAGAAGAGGAGGGCATTG
>JASEIE010000436.1 GCA_030024065.1 Thermodesulfobacteriota bacterium | reverse complement strand
GCGCGTCGCAAGCGGTTTCGGTATATCCACCCAGCTTGACGTTAAAAGCAATCTCGGGACGAGGTATTTCCCAGGGATTGCCCAAATGAAGCCACTTATCGGTTACTTCGACCTGCCATCCATCACGAATCTCCTGGTCAAAAATGCCGAATTCATAGCGAATCCCATAACCGATGGTGGGGATCTCCAGGGTGGCCAGGGAGTCCATATAACACGCGGCCAGTCGTCCTAGGCCGCCGTTGCCCAGACCGGGTTCTTCCTCCTGTTCAAGCAGTCCATCGAGATCCAGCCCCATCTCTTTGACCGCTTGCCGCACCTGGTCCTGTATGCCCAGGTTGATCAAGTTGTTCCCCAGTTGAGGGCCTAACAAAAATTCGGCGGACAGGTAACAAACCGTACGGCTCGCCCTTTCATAATAGGTCTGAGCGGCTCGGAGCCATCGGTGAAGCAACCGATCCCGTACGGCATAGGCCAGCGCTAAATAGTAATCGTTCCGGGTGGCCACGGCTGGGAACCTCGCCTGGAGATAAAACAGGCTTTCACGGATTGCACGCTTGATCGCTGTGGCGCTTAGATCTGTTCGAATATTATCGGGCCCTTTCTGAACCGGATTGCTTTTGTTACCGGAGTGATTGGGAAGCATTGTCTTTGGTTTTTTGGAATCAGGCATCGATTTTATCCCCGGTTCTAAGTTCCTCCCATCTTTTTTGACGGGTTAAGTATAGTAAAAGCAATCTTATGTGTCAAAAGAAAAGAGGTTGCAAGTGCATGGTGTATGGCGTCAAAGTTTTTAAGGGAGGTTTGGATCGAAGTTTCAGTGGGCGACTCTATGAGGTCTATGAAATGATCTCGCCCTCTGACTGAATAATTCAGTCAACTTCTACAGGATTTGGATTGCTGATTGGGGGAAGAATCGGGATCAAAGGTTTTTCCTTACCATCCCAAGATATAAACCATATCATTACAAAAACGAAACTACATCAAACCGATGGATCCCAGTGTTTCCTGGGGACTGGTGATCAGTTTCTGAATGCCCACCTCTTTTGGGTAGGCGCCGAAGGCAAGGCCCATCAACTGGGTGATGTAGAGGATGGGAAGTTCATAACGGGTTTTATAAATTTCTTCGATCTGCCTCTGACGGCCATCGAGGTTTGCCTGGCAAAGGGGACAGCATACGACAATGGCATCGGCTCCCGCCTCTTTGGCTTCGCGCAAAATATCATTTGATAGTTTGAGGACGATATCCGATCGGGTCAGGGTCATCGAAACGCCGCAGCATTCCGTCTTGTAAGACCAGTCGAGCGCTTCCGCACCCAGGGCGCTGACGATGGTATCCATGCTCTGGGGATTCTCCACATTGTCAAACTGAGCCACCTTTGGGGGACGGGTGAGGACACAGCCGTAGTAGCAAACCACTTTCAGACCCTTCAGTTTCTTTCGCATCTTTTGGCGAATCTTCTCAAGACCCATTTCAAGAAAGACCTCGAGAGGATGGTAGACCTTCACCTTTCCCTGATAC
>JASEIE010000435.1 GCA_030024065.1 Thermodesulfobacteriota bacterium | reverse complement strand
AGACACCCACCGATCAAAGACCCCTAACAGGTCTTTTAACGGACCGGCCTTGATTCTCACCATATCATTGGGGCTAAAGTAATGGGTTCTTCTCACAATACCGTCACTACCGGCTCTTTCTTTAATGATCGCTACCACTTCCTCAGAAACAGGAGTGGGGTATTCTCCGAAACCCAATATCCTTTTAACCCCCCGTCCCCATCGAACCAAGGCATAATCGTGCTCGAGATCAAATTTCCCGAATATATAACCGGGGAAGAGGGGCTTCAGTTCCTTCACGATCCTCCCATTTCTCGGCGAAAAGGCTTCGATCAGAGGGCTAAAGATCTCCACTCCTTTGGTGGAGAGATAAGAAAAGGCCTCACCTTCTTTTTTAGGCTTGGTTTGAATCACGTACCAGAGATTCATAGTTATGAGTTATGAATTTTGAGTTTTGAATTAAAAACAACTAATAATCTGAAATCTACAATCCGCAATCCGCATTCATCATTTTAATTTAACGGGCTCCTTTTCCGAATAATACCACTTTTACTGTCTCAAAGATGATCATCAAATCAAACAGAGGAGATAAATTTTTAATATAGTAAAGATCGTACTTGAGTTTTTCCAGGGCATCCTCCTTGGAGGCCCCGTACCGGTATTTGATCTGTGCCCATCCTGTGATCCCTGGCTTGACCGAGAAGCGCTGATCGTAATACGGAATCTCCTTTTTCAGTTGTTCAACGAAAAAGGGCCTCTCAGGTCTCGGGCCGACAAAGGACATATCTCCATTGAGCACATTGAGCATCTGTGGAATTTCGTCCAATCGCCACTTCCTGATCCAGCGGCCAATGCGGGTAATCCGTGCATCATCCTCTATAGCCCATACCGGACCATTGGCCTCAGCGTTTTGAACCATTGACCTGAATTTCAAAAGCTTAAAGACCTTTCCGTTTTCTCCCACCCTTTCCTGTTTATAAAAGACAGCCCCACGGGAGTCAATCTTGATCAGGATAGAAACAATCAAAATCAAAGGAGAGAGGAGGGCCAGTCCAATCAAGGAAAGGGTAAATCCCGTGACTCTTTTCACCCATACCGTTAATTTCGATTTTCTAAATCCATCTGAGAAGATGAGAATACTTGGCCGGAGATTCTCCACCTGGAGCTTTCCTGTCAGATGCTCGTAAAATTCTATCCCCTCCTCTATGGCAATCCCCTTCACCTTACAGTCCAGGAGCTGTGTTTCAGGGAATTTTCCTCTCCTTTCTTCAAGGGCGACAATGATACGGTCCACACTCTCTCTTGTAACAATGTCGAGAATCTGAGACTGGTCACCCATCACTGCAGGGTTGATTAATTTTTCTCCGACTCTCTCCGGGCTATCTGTGATAAATCCAATGACCGTAAACCCGGTGTCTCCCTTTTCAATAATATCCTTTGCAATATTTTTAGCTAACGGACCCGTGCCAATAATCATGATCTTCTGATCCAACCTTTTCGTCCGCAAAATATGGTTGTAGAAGATCCGCCAGAAGACAATGACCATCCCCAT
>JASEIE010000434.1:1115-1544 GCA_030024065.1 Thermodesulfobacteriota bacterium | reverse complement strand
CTGGATGACCATGAGAAGATTGTTGAAGTCGTGGGCAATTCCGCCCGCTAAGGTTCCAATGGCCTCCATCTTCTGGGCCTGGATGAGTTGAGCTTCCATACGCTTCTGTTCGCTCACATCGGTCAGAATGACGATGATGCTCCTTTGCATCTCGTCCATAACCGAGAGGAGATGAAGGGAGACCTGTTTTCCATTGAGCGTCAAAGGCCCATTGACAGCGACGGGCTGTGAGGTCATATGTATCTCAATGAGTTGATCTTTGATCCTTTGGCGGTCTGATTCAAGGAAGAGGTCAGTAAAATCCGAGGATAAGAGTTGGTCCTCTGTTCTGTTGATCAATGAGATCGCTTTCGGATTGGTATAAACGATCTTCCCTTCAGGGGTGATCTCCAGAATTCCCTCCGCCATACTGTTCAGGATGACCTCAAA
>JASEIE010000434.1:784-1105 GCA_030024065.1 Thermodesulfobacteriota bacterium | reverse complement strand
CACGGAGAGCAACTCCGTTGTGATGTTTCGCGCATAAACATCCTCAATCCCGATGGTTTTTGGAGGATGGAGGACGCCATTTTTCTGATCAACCTGTTCAAGGGCGGCCAGGACATGCTTCGCCATCTTATCGAGTGACCCCTTGGCGATACAGGCATCGGCTCCGAAGGAAACATAGTCGATTTCCTGTTCGGCGGCGATGGCAGAGAGGATGATGAGGTAAGTCTCTTTGAGAGACGGTATCTTGCGAATGATCTGACAGAGTTTCTCTCCACCGATATGGGGCATGATGAGGTCAATGAAGATGACATCAGGAGTAAA
>JASEIE010000434.1:0-774 GCA_030024065.1 Thermodesulfobacteriota bacterium | reverse complement strand
AAACGTTTTTAAAATTTCAAGTGCGGAAAGGCCGTCTTCAGCGGTGAGCGTCTGATAGCCTTCCTTTTCAAGCAACTGGGACATGAACTTGAGCACAACGGGATGATTATCCACCGCCAGTATCTTCTTTTTCGTCATTTCTCCAGCATCGAGGTCGCTCAGGAAATTTCTGTTATCTTCTTCCGTCCAAATTGCCAGATCGAGAAGAGGATCATTTCCAATTTTAAAGTGAAAAGTCCGATTTGAATCTTGAACTTTAACATTTGAACTTCCTCATCCTATAAGTGATTCGGCGATCAGATCGAGTTTTGCCCCGAGGGTCCGGATATCCTCACCTATATCTTCGAGATGGTTCCCGCGGGCCGCCATCTCGATTCTTTTGGCGGTGTCATGGATCTCCAGGAGCCCGAGGATTCCGGCCCCCCCTTTAATGGAGTGGGCCATCCTTTCAACAAACGGTGCATCCTTCTTTTTTAAGGCCGATTCCAAATTCCTCAGTTCAGAGGCCGCGGTCTTTATGAAGAGGTTCAGCAACTCCAGGCATTCTTCTTCCCCTATCTCCAGACTTTTCGCCAATTTTTTAAGATTCACACCCTCCCCCTAAATCCTTCTGCCTTATTTGATTTCCTCTTCTCCCTTTAGAAAGCGGTAAAGCTCTGATTGCAGGATCCTCCAGCCCTTTCCGGCCTTGATCGCTTTAATTCTTCCGAGACGGATATACTTTAAGAAGGTGGGCTTTGAGATCTTCAGGTATTCAATGGCCTCATCCGTAGT
>JASEIE010000433.1 GCA_030024065.1 Thermodesulfobacteriota bacterium | reverse complement strand
CCAGGGATAACCTCCACTATCATTAAATAATCCTAATCAGGGCCATTTCGACCCCAAATTACCCTTCTGGATCAGCAAACGCTCCGCAACATAACAACGCGCCAGCCCCCGAGATCTCAGATCACTTTTTGGAGGGGAATCAGAACTTTTTAGTGGGAGACGACACGAACCACCCGTTTTACGGTTGGTTGTTGATTCTGTTTTCAGGGGGATTTTAGATATTTTTCAAACCATGCCAATACCTTCTGCCAGCCATCCACAGCAGCATGTACCCGGTAGTTCGGCCGGTCAACTGAAAAAAAAGCATGACCGGCGTTCTCGTAGGTGTGGAACTCGTATGTCTTGTTAAAGCGTTTGAGTTCTTCCTCTATGCGCGCGACATCCTGAGGGGAAGGTGACGTGTCTTCCGCCCCGAACAGGCCCAGCAGGGGGCAGGCGAGATTCTTCGTCATATCAATGGGAGCCACCGGTTGACGTTCCGAAAGGTCCTCGGGTTTAGCAACTACCTTCCCCCCGTAGCAATCTACCGCAGCATCGATCCGCCTAATGTTGCAAGCCACGAGGTAGGCCTGCCGGCCACCGGAACAAAAACCGATGACGCCGACTTTACCCCTGTAGTACGGCTGCGTCTCCAGGTACCTAATAGCCGCATCGATGTCGCCGATACAGCGTTCGTCAGGTACCATGCCAGCAGCGCGAACCTTTGCGGAGATCTCCTCGGCACTGCCCGGCCCCTCCCGATGGTGGAGATGGGGTGAAAAGGCCGCATACCCGTGATAGGCCAATTTCCTTGTCATTTCCTTCGTGGCTTCATCCCAGCCCGGCATGTGATGAATAACAATGACGCCCGGGTAAGGCCCTGCGCCCAGCGGACGCGCCATATACCCCTCAATCGCATCTCCGTTGTGCCCCTTAAAACCGACCGTCTCGGCTATCATGCCTTCATACATGGCTGATTCTCTCCTTTATCACCTGATGGCCTAATAAGCTGTTGTATTTCGGATACATGCTTAGCATTGCTGTTTTGTAAATGCCCTTGGGAATGCCAAAATGATTCGAACTGCTGCAAAGGATCACAAAATTGTGGGTTGTTCCCGGGGCTTCCAAATTGCGATAAAAATCGCTCTTGAGTGAATTGAGTATATGAGAAAGGGGGTTGTGTGTCAAGGCTAACGTACCAATGGCATCGTTCGCGAATCTGTTTGACTGCAGGGAACGAATAAATCTGATTGACTTTGTCTCTGTTTTCCCGTATTGTGATATTTAATTTCTTTCATTCTTCCAATCTATCTGACTTCCAACTGCGAGGTTACATCATGGAGGGATACCTCCATCGCGAGATGGAGGAGCATGGATCTGGTTGGTAGCTCATGCCCTCGTTCAGGCATGTCACCCATTTAGATCATAACTTTGGGATTTCTACAAAAAACAAATCTGCTGAAGAAAGGAGAAAAGCTGATGGATCAAAAAATGATCGACCTGTACGATGAATACGCACATGAATTACTCGATCGCCGCGAATTTCTCAGGAGATTGTCTATGCTAGCGGGGAGCACTGCCGCTGCCATCGCTCTGCTGCCCTTACTAGAAAATAACAATGCCAAAGCCGAAGTCGTTCCAAAGGATGATCCCCGCCTTTATACGGAATATATTAAATATCCCGGGGCTACAGGCGAAGTTCGTGCCTATCTGGCGAGGCCGAAGGGAGATGAAAAGATACCCGGGGTGGTCATCATCCATGAAAACAGAGG
>JASEIE010000432.1 GCA_030024065.1 Thermodesulfobacteriota bacterium | reverse complement strand
CCACAGGGAGATGAAGCAGCTTTTCCCCGACCATGAGTTAAAAAGACTTCCTGCCGACCACTCTGTCTATCAGAGTTTCTATATTATAGGTAGTGTTGGAGGCCGTCAGAGGGTCAATGCCTACCTGGAAGGCATCACCATCGATAACTGGACTCCTATCCTATACTCCCAAAACGACCTATCCGGGGCCTGGGCACGAGACAGATTCGGCAAGTGGATCAATGAATGCGTGCCAGGGGGCGAACTCCAGAGGAGCGCCGCTTTCAAACTTGGGATCAACATCATCGTCTATTCCCTTACGTCAGATTACAAGAAGGATGTCATCCATCATCCCTTCATCAAGAGGCGTCAGAGCTTATGAATCTGGATCAGATAACGATTGCCCCTGTGTTTTCCCTGTGGCTGATTCTTATCCTTTTCTCCCTCGGATTTGCATCGGCCATCGCTCAGTATCGCCTTCTGCGGGGAAGATTGGGGCATTCTCGGGCGCTGGGCCTATCTCTCCTCCGCCTCGGTGCGATTTCCTTTCTTATCGCTTTTGCGCTCAACCCCTCTCTAGCTTCTAAGAAGGAGCATAAGGTATCGCCGGCCATAGCGGTCCTTTTAGATACATCTCAGAGCATGGGTCAACCCGGACATCCAGGGAAAGCAAGCCGTCTCGAAGAAGCCAAGGCGCTTCTTACAGAAGGGACAAATCCGCTGTTGAAGTCACTCAGTGAAAGGTTCGAGGTCAGGCTTTATGGAATGGGTGAATCACTTAGAGCCATAGAGGCTAAGGAACTGGCAGACTTGAAGGCTGAGGGCATGAAGGGAAATCTGAGTGAGATCCTGAAGGAATTAAGCGGAAAAAACACCCTCGCTCTTCTTTTGAGCGATGGAAATCTGAATTGGAATGAGGGCCAGTCTACAAACCTTCCCATCGTTGCCGTTCCCCTCGGGAGCACGGGAGAGTACAAGGATCTCCTGATCAAGGCCGTCAAAGCTCCCTCCCTGGCCTTCAGAGGGAGAGAGGTCATGATCGACGTCACGATTAAAAGCTATGGTTTCACAGGTCTCACACTTCCTGTGCTTTTGAAAGAGGGGGGCAAACTCCTCACAGCCAAGAACGTTCGCATCAATGACAGCCCTGGTGAGGTCACTGCTTCTCTCTCTTTCATCCCGGATGATGTGGGTCAGAAAAACCTTTCCATCTCGATCCCACAACAGTTTGGAGAGAGCTTGGTCTCAAACAACAGTTTCAATCTCTCCATGAAGGTCGTCCGCGACAAGATCAGGATCCTGATGGTGTCGGGTAACCCCAGCATGAATTACCGGTTCATGAGAATAGCCCTCAAGAACGACCCCTCCATCGATCTCCTCTCCTTCGTCATCCTGAGGACGCCTTCAGATATCCTCAATGTTCCCACTCACGAACAGAGCCTGATCCCCTTTCCGGTGGAGACCCTCTTCTCTAAGGAGATTAAGAACTTCGACCTTCTGATATTCGATAATTTTAAATACCCCCTTTACCTCAGCCCCCATCATCTTGAGAGCATCAGGGAGTTTGTGAGGGGTGGGGGTGGTTTCGCCATGATCGGAGGTCCCAATCTCGTAAACGAGGGAAGATATGCAGTGACCCCCATAGGGGAAATCCTCCCTGTCAGATTCGCAGAGAAGGAGGACTATCGAAGGGATTCCAAGGTAGGTGTGAGGTTGAGCCGGGCAGGAGTTCTCCATCCCATCATGCGCTTGTCATCAGATACTGTGGGGGATACAGCGGGTGATGATGCCCACCGTCTCAGCTTCTGGCAGGAGATGCCACCCCTGGATGGCTTTAACCTGCT
>JASEIE010000431.1 GCA_030024065.1 Thermodesulfobacteriota bacterium | reverse complement strand
ATTTTCATCGGGATAAACTCCAGCAGGAATCCAGTATTTTCATGTAGTTAGAATTTTCTGGATTCCCGTTTTCACGGGAATGACGACTTTTTACGATTCCATCAAAATTTAATAGAGAGAGTTAAAAAGAGTTGACTGAAAAATTCAGTCAGGAGGAGTTGAGATTTTTTGAATTTAAGCGTTCTTCTTCAAGGCACAGTCCAAGACAGTGTTTATTAAGCTTTCTCGCTTTCTTAGGAAAGTGAGAATCTAGTGGAGGGCTATTTGGGGGCATTCAATAACTCAAGACTTAACGAATCATTGACTTTTTGAGTTTAGGTAGGAATTTCTTTGAGGCGGGTTTGGAAGCGGCGGAGAGGGGGATGGGTTGGAATGAAGAACTGGAAGGTACTATAGGCCCTCTGGCAGGATGCTAATCATTTTGGAATAATCCATATCAAAGGGCTGGTAATCAGGAACAATCTCTTTGAGCTTTGCCTTGATTCCAGACCCATCCTGCTCATGGGCCAGTTTCACAAGCTCTTCAATCCTCTGATCGAGCCATTCAAAATTGCAGGTATTTCCCTTCAGGACGAAGATTTTTTCATGGGGAGTCCGGACAATCCCCTCTCCTTCGGTGATCAATTCCTCATGGAGCTTCTCGCCGGGCCGAAGACCAACGAATTTGATCTCGATATCCACATCGGGCTTAAAACCCGACTTCCTGATCAGATCTTTTGCCATATCAACAATTTTAATCGGGGTCCCCATATCGAGAATAAAAATCTCGCCCCCCTCACCGAGCGCCCCCGCCTGAAGAATAAGTTTTGCAGACTCAGGGATCGTCATAAAATAACGGGTGATTTCAGGGTGGGTAACCGTCACAGGCCCATAACGTTCGATCTGCTTTTTAAAAAGGTGGACCACACTTCCGTCACTGCCCATTACATTTCCGAATCTGACAGACACAAACCGGGTCTCATTCGAAGATGAATGGCAGGAGGTAATCATTTCTGCTACCCTTTTCGATGCGCCCATTACGCTCGATGGCCGGACAGCCTTATCGGTGGAAACCATGATAAACCGCTCCACTCCGGATTTATGCGAGATTTCAGCAATATTTTTTGTCCCAACCACATTGTTATATATCGCCTCCCAGGGATTCAGTTCCATGACAGGGACATGTTTATAGGCCGCGGCATGAAAGACCACCTGAGGTTGATAAAGCTTAAAAAGTTTAAACAGAGAGGTATTATATTTTACATCTCCAAGGACCGCCGTGATTGGAACTTCTGGAAATTTTTGACGAAATTCCATTTCCAGATGAAAGAGGCTATTTTCTGTCTTATCGAGGAGGATGAGATTTTGGGGTGAGAAAGAGGAAATCTGTCGGCAGAGCTCCGACCCGATCGAGCCTCCTGCCCCTGAGACAAGTACAACCTTGTCCTTCAAATAATTCCCGATGCTTTCCGTATCCAGATTAACCGGTTCCCTTCCGAGGAGGTCTTCAAAGGAGACTTCCCGAACCATTTTAAATGAGACCTTCCCATCGATCAGCTCTCCAATTCCTGGCATGGTTCGAGTCTTAAGGCCCGTTGCCTCACAGGCCTGGAGAGTTTTTCTCATCTGCCTGGCCGATGCAGAAGGGATGGCAATCAGGATCTCATCCATTTCTGCAAAATAGGCCAGTTTGTGAATCTTCGCGATGGGTCCTAAAACGGGAACTCCGTGAATCTTCATCTCTCTTTTCTTCGGATCATCATCCAGAAAACCCATGACTTCATAATTGAGCCGGGGATTATCTTTGATTTCACGGAGTATCTTCTCTCCTGAATCCCCTGCGCCAATGATCAAAAGCCTCTTCCTCAGCTTCTTGGGCTTCATTTGGCTTCCAAAAC
>JASEIE010000430.1 GCA_030024065.1 Thermodesulfobacteriota bacterium | reverse complement strand
CCTTAAGTGTCACGGAGATATTCACACAAAAATTGTCGCCGCGATCTATATTCCAAATGACAAGAATCAGCATGAGTAGAGTTGATTTTTCAAAAATCTCCACCTAATTATGAATGAAAAACTCAATATCTTAGAACTGATTAAGAAGGAAAAAATGTTAGTGATTCCAGGGGTCTATGACGCCCTTTCTGCGAAGATTGCCGAGAAAGCTGGATTCCCTGTCATCGTCATGGGAGGGTATAGCGTCTCGGGCACACGTCTTGGACAACCTGATGTGGGCTACTTGACGATGTCCGAGATGAGTTCACAGATCAAAGTGATTTCAGATGTGGTCCATATCCCTCTCATCGCAGATGGAGATACGGGATACGGCAATCCTTTGAATGTGATGAGGACAGTTCGGGAGTATGAAAAGGCAGGCGCTTCTGGGATCATTTTGGAAGATCAACAATGGCCAAAAAGATGTGGCCATATGGAGGGAAAACAGATCATCTCCATGGAGGAACACGTCAAAAAAATCGAAGCAGCCATAGAAGCCCGATCTGACAAGAATTTCATTATTATTGCTAGGACTGACTCTTTAAGTACCCATAGTATAGAGGAGGCTATTTGGCGTGGAAAATCTTATCGAGACGCCGGGGCGGATGTCGTGTTTGTAGAGGCCCCCCAATCAGTGCAGGAATTGATGACCCTCAGAGATTCCATCGAAGATGTCCCTCTTGCAGCGAGCATTGTCGAAGGAGGAAAGACTCCCCTGCTCTCCGCCAGAAGATTTGGAGAAATGGGTTACAATATTTTATTTTTTGGCTGTACGGCAGTCTTCATAATAGCAAAGGGATTGATGGATGCCATGATTTATCTGAAAAGGGAAGGAAGCACCGAAGGATTGCTGGCAAAGATGTATGGCTTCCGTGAGTTTAATGAACTGATAGGCCTTCAAGAATTTTCTCATCTCGAAGAGAAATTTAAATTTTAGATTGAAAAATTGCAATTCCCCAACTATAATGGTTTGAGATTTCGAATCTCGAATGGAGGTTAATGATGGTGGGGAAAAAAGTAAAAGTGGAAGAAAAATCCTTCGGAGCAAAGATGAAGCAACTCCGTCAATTTAGAAAGATTTCTTTTGAACATCTTGCCAATATGACTGGATTTTCACAACGATACCTAAAGGAGATCGAAGAAGGGAAAGTCATTCCTCCCGTTGCAGCGGTCATTCAAATTTCTAAAGCCCTCTCTGTGGACTCTGGTTCTTTTCTCTCGGCTGAGGAACAGGAAGCTAAAGAAAGAAGTAAAAAGGAAAGTTTTTATAAACGGACTCAGGCCTATTCTTACAAAACCCTCACCCCTGATGCCGGGACAAGACATATGAAGGCCTTTCTTGTCACCATCGACCCCCGACAGGATCATCGGATGGTCGATTACCGTCATGAGGGGGAAGAATTTATCTATGTTCTAAAAGGAGAGGTGGAGGTGAGGGTGGGTGAAAATCAGAATCATCTCAAGAAAGGGGAGACCCTCCATTTCGATTCAGGCATCCCCCATAAACTTCGCAACCTGGGCGATGAGGAGGCCAAACTTCTGGTGGTGCTGTATACACCCTAACCCCAGCTTTGCTGGAAAACACCAATAACCAAATTCCAAATCCCAGATAAATTCCAATTATCCAATGTTCAAATAACCAAAAAACTCCTCACCTATTTCATCTCCCCATAAGGAGAATGAAGGGTGTCATTTTGGTTATTGAGATTTTGGTTATTGGTGTTTGGAATTTGGTGCTTATGAAGTTATTCTCTCCAGTTCCTGGGCACTCCTGCGAAGGAAGCCTTCCGTTCCAATTCATTCAGTTGACTCTCAAAATATCGGATCGCATTGATAATCCGGTCC
>JASEIE010000042.1 GCA_030024065.1 Thermodesulfobacteriota bacterium | reverse complement strand
TCGTCCGCAAAATATGGTTGTAGAAGATCCGCCAGAAGACAATGACCATCCCCATGAAAATGAGGCTGATGAGAAATATCCCCCTGCCGATAATGACGACGGGAAACATGTAATAAATCGCAGCTAAAAGGATGGAAGATACCCCCAGAGATTGAAGGAGCCGGATGGCCAATTCCAGATTGCTTCGAAAGATCCTTAAATCATAAAGGTCGAAATAGTACAGACAGAGCTGGACTAATGCAACGATCAGCAATGCTTTCGGGAAAAGCCCTTCGTAGGTTGAGAAGCTTCCGGGGTCGCTGAAAAAACGCAGATAGGCCCCGAGGACCACCATCCCCAGAATGAAGAGGCTCTCCAGGAAGAAGAAGAACAGTTTGCGTATCGGAGTATAGTGGTTAAAAATTTTCAGGATCATTTATCATCACTGTAAATGACGCCGGCATTAAATGCCGACGCTACGGCTATCCGTTCTTTCGGGTAAATCGAAAACGTTTTCCCCACCGGCTTTGCGGCTTCGCTCCGCTTTTTCCATATCCATACCGGTAATAGTAGCCATCCGAGCCAAAATAGCGGGAGGAGAGGCCGGAGGATTTAAACTCCACCACATTGAGAACAACCCCCAGGATCTTCTCCTTTTCCAGATTGGCAATTGCCTGTTTTATGGTCTCCCTCGGTGTCACTCCCGCCCTGACCACGAGGATGATCCCATCGACCAGTTTCCCCAGGACCTCGGGCTCCGTGGTGGTCAGAAGAGGAGTCGAATCGAAAATGACATAACGGTCGGGATATCGTGATTTCAACTCATGAACCAGGGCCTCCATTTTATTCGACCCGATGAGTTCGGTGGGGTTATCTTGAACGGCCCCGCCGCAGAGGACGCTGAGCCTTTCCACCTCCGTCTTAATCAAGAGCTCCGGGATATTCTCTTTTCCAGTCAGATAGTCGGATAAGCCTTTCCTGCCGTTCTGGCCGCCAAACCATTGTGAAAGAGTGGGATTCCGAAGATCACAATCCACCAGCAGGGCATGTGCATTGAGATCCGTAGCGATACCGGCTGCAAGATTGGCAGAAACAAAGCTCTTCCCTTCTGAACTCGTGGCGCTGGTCACCATGATGGTTTTTGGAAATTCGAGGCTTTTATGCCGGAGGAGATAGGTTCTCAGTTTCCGAAACTGTTCGGCAGGCAGGGATCCAGGCTGGAAAAATGCGACAAGTCTCTGATCGGATACCATCCTCGCCTCACCTGGCAAGACAGGCATGGCTTCCTGTCTCTCCATCTTTTCCTCTTCTTGAACCTCCGTAAAGAGGGGAGCCTCCTTCAGGGTTTTCCTCTCCCTCTCCGCTTTTTCTAACGCCTTATAGATTTTGCTCATGGTTCCTCCATTCACCTCTTGATAAGGGAATATGCGCCTTTCCCCAAGCTTTATCCCCCTCAATCAATGAAGGGGCAGAGGAAGAATCTGGTAAATCTTTTCAACGCCCTTTTTAATTGCCTGTAACCACCTTGAGATATCCAAATGTTCGCTCAAAAAGAATCCGAATTTCCATAAAAAGAAGAATCCCAAAAGACATAAACCCGCAAAAATTCCCCATAAGAGGAGATTTCTGATTCGTCTTCGATTCTTTGGCAGGCCTATTCCTTCCAGGTTATGGATCACCTCATGAATGATCCTGTCTCCGATCACTTTCTGATCGGTTGCATATCCTGTCAACAGCGCATTATCACAGACAATATTGATCAATCGGGGAATCCCTTTAGAATACCTGTAAATCTCATTAAGCGCCTTAGGGGTGAAAAAATTCGGATCGGCTGCCCCTGCCATTCTCAACCTTTTCTTAATATAATTTTTCGTCTCTTCCTTATTGAGGGTCTGGAGGTGGTAACGGAGGCTCACTCTCTGTTTCAATTGCCGGAATTGAGGACGACTCAAAATCTCATTGAGCTCCGGTTGTCCCATCAGGATGACCTGGAGGAGTTTACATTTAGAGGTCTCCAGATTGGTGAGCAGACGAACCTCCTCAAGAAGATTCGGGTCAAGGGCCTGTGCCTCATCGATGATCAACACCACATTTTCATTCCGAGAGTAACAGGCCAGTAAAAAATGGTGGAGCTGAGAGATGTATTGCCCCTTCGACCTCTTCTGGCCTTTCAAACCCAGATCCTCGCACACATAGTGGAGGAAATCCGTGGAGCCCAATTTGGGATTGAAAATGTAGGCTGTTTTGGTATTCCCGTCCAGACGGCTCAGGACCGTCTGGACAAGAGTGGTCTTCCCGGTTCCAACCTCACCGGTGATAACGGTAAACCCCTTTTTCTCCCTGACCGCATAGGTGAGGTGAGCCAGAGCTTCTTTGTGACTTTCGCTTAGATAGAGAAACCTTGGATCCGGAGTGATCTCAAAGGGCTTCTCCCTGAAACCGTAGAATTGATTATACATAGACTAAGCAGCCTTTTTTTCAATCTTGGGTATATTCGCCAGGACCTTGAACCCGAGGGTTGCCTCCAAATCCTCCGCATCCCTGAAGGAGTGGTCCATCTGCTCTCTAAAGAAAGCCATGCCAAACCCGGAACCCATCCCCAGCAATAAGCCAAAGAGAAGGATTTTCGGGATATCGGGTCGAAATGGCTTTTCTGGAATCCTGCCGGGGTCGAGCACCTTGAATTGCTCCCCTTTCTGACGCCGTTCCAGATTCTCAGCCTGCTGGGCCTCTTCGCTCTTCTTCAGCAGGGTTTGATAGATCTCTCTGGTATTCTGGTAGTCCCGTGACAACTGGGCCATGGCCAATTCCCGCATGGGTGTTACCTCTATTCTCTCCCGGTACTTATTAATCTGAGCCTTGACTTTCACTTCTTCCTCCTTCAACCTCTCGATCTCCAGTTCGGTTGCAATCAACTGGCTCTCCATCTCTTTATAGCGGGGGTTGAGTCTCAGGTAGGGTTTCTCCTCTTTTGCCTCTTTCTTTCCCTCGATTTTGGGCGCTGGCAATGGAGAAACCGTGATCGGAGCAGATTGATCCTGCTTTGATTCTGACTCCTTCTTCTCCTCTGATTCCTTTTCCAATCTTGCCTTTTCGATCTTTGCTTCGAGATCCACAATCTTCTTTTTGGTGATAAGAATATCAGGATGTTTCTCGGTATACTTGGCCTGGAGGTCCGCAAGGAGGTTTTTAAACTGCTCGAGCTGGAGTTCCTGGGGATCTTTTGCAACCGGTTTGGGTTGAAGCCTTGCCTGAATTTCCAGCGGATTTAACCCCGGGGAAGAAGAGAGTGCGGAAGCAAGCAGAAGCTCGGTGTCAGAGAGCTGTTTCTGGATGATCAGTTTTCGGTCCTGAGCCGATCTTATGTTTTCACCGATCCTCTGAAAGTTGAATTGAAGTTGTTCGAGGACTTTGAGATTGGCTTCCCTCTGTTCGGGAAGTTCACCCATGAATTGCCTTTTAAACTGCGTGACCGTCTTCTCATTTTCTTCAAGTTTTGCCTGGGTGGCCTTCAACTCAATGGAGAGAAACTCCGTTGTCCCCTGGGCCTGCATCTCCCGCAGCTTCAGGTTCTCTTCGATGAAGAGGGAGGCCAGCTTGTTGGTGACCATTGTGACCATCCGGGGGTCTTTGCCGATATAGGTAATGATGAAATAACCCTCTTTCCCCTTGATCTCCACCTTGATGTTGGCCCTCATCATCTCTACGATCTCCTCCAGACTTTTTGATTTAGCCTCTTCAGGATAGAGTTTGAACTCGGAGATGACCTTTTCCAGGCGGGTGCGGCTCATAATTTCCTGGCCGATCGACTGCAGGCGCTCCTCAATTTTCGAGGTGACCGTGGGCCTTACGAATGCCTCCGGCACCTTCTGCGGGGTCACCAGGATCAGGGTGGAGGCACGGTATTCCTTAGGGGAATATAAGGCGTAGACAACGGCTCCGCTCAAAACGATGACGAATGGGATGATGATATACCAGATTCGCCTGAGGAAAATCTCATAATAATCATGAATATTGAACGACTTTTCAGGATTGATCATTGCTCTGTCTCCTCCATCAATAGGTGGCCGTTACCCTGAATATTCCCCGGTACTCGCTGTAATCCCGGTTATCGATACTGGAATGGTTCTCCCTGTGAGAGGCTTCGAGCGAAAGGGTCATCCATTTAAAAAGCATATAGGAAGCATTTCCTCTGATTCCCCAGATATTATCCGTCCGGTCAGGGTTACTGAATCTTGCCCTTTCCAAAGTGCTTGAAAGCCCGACGGTGATCCTTTCTCTCAACCGGTGGCTGACCGTCGCGATCGCCCTATGGTATTTGGTAAAGCCAAGATTCTCGGCAGTAAAGAAGTCCTCTGTATAACCTCCCTGGAAAGTGAGGCCGTAAGTCGTTTTTTCCTGGCGCTGGGTTAGGCTCATATCATAAGAGGGCCCTTTCGTTTTGGGACCCCTCTCCGGTTTTTCCCAGAAATAACCTGCCTGTGCTCGGCCGCTTAGCGTAGGACTGAAGGCATGTTCAATGCCAAAGGTGGGTCTTTGGACATCATAATCCACCGAGGGGGATTTAAAATCACGCCTCGAAAAAGTATATTCCCCAAAGATCGATGTCCTTGGGTTAAAACGATGGGTGAAACGGCCCGTGGCCATGTGACCTGTTAAATCAGGAGAACGATCGAAGTTGCCGAGGGTGAGTCCATACTCTAAAGAAATTCCATTTCGGATGTCAAACCAATAGGTTAGCTTTGGACTGATAAAGTTCTCCTGGCTGTCTTGGATTCCACGGCTTTGATTCCAGTAGATGTTATTCCTATATGTAAGACCGATAAGGTCATCCTTACCGAATTGGTATTCGATGGAGGGTTCAAAAACATTGCGGAAAAAGACATTCCTCTCTCTCGTCGTTGAAAGGAGATATTGACCTTCTATGGCTGTAGCAGAATATTCTCGTTCTCTTAGCTCATCCGAGCGGATAATATAATCTCTGACCCGGAAGGTCAGACCTCGAGCTGCCGTATACCAGGCATTAAGGTTTCCGGCCATACTGATATAGTTATCATTTTTTTCGTGCTCTTTCGCATAAAAGACGAACCCCAGATGATAGTCCAGATCCAATCCATGATGTTGATTGGTGGTTGAAAACTTAATCCCTGGAGAGATGGTCGTAGTAAAATCATCCTTTCTGTTCGTAGGAGTGAGATTGATGTTACTGTTGTATTCCTCCTGAACAGTGATATATGGATGAAATTTAGACCAAAGATCTCTTAATTCTGCACCGTTGATTGAAGAGCTCCCCAAAAAGAATAGAATAGAAACAACCCCAAACATCCAACCCACATTTCTCATCCCTTTCATCCCCACACCTCCTTTAGCTCTCGAAAAAGTTTATTAGTCACTAAGTCGTAAGATTAACGATAATTTTAGCAGAATATTTTCCACTGCCTCCGGTAAGCCTTTACAGTAAAGCGTTTGCAGAGATTTTTTTCTGATCCAACTTTGAAAAAAACATTTGAAACTTATTTGGTTCCGGCTTCGCCGGGTTAGGGTACAATAATCGTATCCCCCGCCTTTAAAATAAGATTTGAAGCCAGATCCTCTCCTTGAACAATTTTTCTGTAATTGACGGTCATTCGTTTTTCCTTACCATTTTCCTTTCGGATTATTATAATTTTTTGTTGATTTGCCCATTCAGTAAACCCTCCCACCATAGGAATGAGCTGGAGGAGAGATGTTTCACTCCGGAGGCGATAGACTCCGGGGCTTTTTACATAGCCGGAAACAAATACTTTATAACTATTGGCTTCTGTAACGATCACAGAAATAACAGGGTCGTCTACAAATTCCTTCAATTTCTGGATTAACCCTTCTTTCAATTGGAGTGGGGTAAGTCCGGCTGCCTGGATTTCATCAATGAGAGGTAATGAAATCTTTCCGTCCATCCTCACCGGAACCGTCTTTGAAAATGCTTCCTCCCTCCACACATGAATGGAGAGGACATCCTCAGGCCCGATTATATATTGGTTGCTATCGGTTGCGACATCCTTTTGAGAATCTTTTTTTACAGGTGCCTCTTTCCCTACTTGCGAGAAAGTCAGAGGAATAGATATGAAAACGACCAAAGCCCACATAACTCCAATACTGAATAATAATTTTTTCATCTCATTTCTCCTTTCCTAAAAAGATTTATTTTAAACACAAAAATAAATTTCACATAGTGCAGAGTCCTTTTCGATTTTCTTTTAGATTGTTTCTGGTCCCAATGCCTTTTTGATAATCTCGGCGATGTTCGTCCCGTTCATGGGGAAATTGACTTGGTTGATGATCACCTCATACCCCTTCCCTGTAAAATTGTAATATTTCAGAGTGTTCTCAAGGCGTGATTTTGCATGCCCCCCCGCCTTTTCATCTGCATAGGGAAGTAAAGCGACCAGTTTATCCTTGCCCAATGAACCGAGTATGTCGGTCTCGCGCATCTCATTGATTAATAAATGGCTCAATTCCTGATAACAGGATGGAAGACTATCCCCATTATCGTTCATGGGGAGTTGACTAAGTTTCAGTAGAATAAGACATAGAAAATTCTGGTAACGCCTGGCGCGTTTCACTTCAATATCAAGAAGGTAAAAAAAGAAATCTTTATTTAAAATTCGGCCCAGCTCTGTCCCTGTTTCCATTTGGACTCTATCTTCTCCATTTTCCATTCGTCCTCCCCCTTAACTTTTCGCCATCCTTCCAACTTGTTGTAAATTGTATTTTTGAATCTTATAGAGTAGGGCTTTATAACTTACCTGGAGCAATCTCGCTGCCTCTTTTCTATTCCAATGGGTCTCTTGAAGGGTCGCTTTAATAATCTCTCTCTCCGCTATTTCGGCAGCTCTTTTCCCCACTTCCTTAAGGTCAAAGGCCCCTTTCCCTTCCGGGGTATTGAATGAAAAATGCTCTAAAATTTCGGAAGGGCTCCCTTTATTCTCCTGATTACGGGTAATTTCTTGGAGGGGAATCTCTTCATCGCCAAATATGACGGCCCGCTTGATCAGATTTTCTAACTCCCGGATATTGCCCGGCCAATGATACTCCTTAAAGAGGTTGATCACCTTCGAAGAGAGGGAGGGAATGGACCTATTATATCTCGTTTTATAAAGGTTGAAAAAGTATTGTGAAAGAGGATGGATCTGCTCCTTTCGATCTCTCAGGGGTGGAACCGTAAGGCTGATCACATTGATTCTAAAAAAAAGGTCTTCGCGGAAATTCCCTTCGTTTACCGATTTTTCTAAATGGTCTTTCGTTGTGGCAATCACCCGGGTATTAACGCGAATATCTCCATCTCCACCGAGGCGTGAAAATCCTCCGTCCTGGAGGACCTGAAGAAGCTTGGCCTGGATGGAAATGTCAACATCACTAATCTCATTTAGTAATATGGTTCCACCATTGGCCAATTCGAATTTCCCCGGCTTCTTCAAATAAGCCCCTGTAAAGGCTCCCTTTTCAAATCCAAAAAGCTCACTTTCCAGGAGTCCTTTAGGAATGGCAGCACAATTCACCTTAATGAAGGGTTGGGGGTGACGAGGAGAATGAAAATGAATGGCTTCAGCCACCAATTCTTTTCCTGTTCCACTTTCTCCCTTGATCAGGACAGTAATATCTGTCTTGGCAATTTCACCTATGATCGTCTTAAGTTTATTCATCTTCGAGCTGTTAGAAAAAAAGATTTTTAAAATATCTTTCATAATGACTTAAGAAGAAAGCAATCTACATGCCAGTGAGAAAAAAATGTTTCCATTCATAGCTAAGAATTTGAAATTGATGTAAATTCTTTCCCTGTCGGAACAAATTTACCTTTCATAGTAAGCGAAAATAATGGTAAAATATTTGGAAATAGTGGTAAATCGTTTCCACTTTTCTGTATTGTTCAAAATTAAATAGAAATTATTTCTCCTTTTTTTCAAATCTATTCTACAAAAAGGGAAAAATTTTCACCAAAAATACTGATTAGCTACAGAAGCAGAAAAGTTTTCATAAAAACAACAATCTGCCATCATTTTTAATGAATGGGAGAACGAGGCAGAGAATCAACCCTTCGACTCCCCGGCCTGAAGACCAGGGCTTTATCAGGGTTGACCCTGAGCCGCACTTCTTTACCCTGTCTTCAAAGACGGGGCTTGGCGCAGTCGAACGGGTCAAAAAGAATAAAATTTATGATGATAGATGGGGGGATTGCCTAATAATCCCACAATCTTTAATTTTATAAAGTAAGGCCTTGTAGCTGATATTCAATATATCCGCCGCCTTCTTACGATTCCAATTGGTAATTTCAAGGGCTTTTCGAATAATTTCAACTTCTACCTTTATAATGGCCCCGCGATGCACCTCCTTCAGGGAAGGCCAGGCCTTTTTATGCGAGATACCCTTCTTTTTTTCTGATATCGGATCTCTCATCACCGGAGGAACCAATTCGTCAACAATCATTTCCTCATTTCCCAGAACAATGAATCGTTGGATTACGTTTTCCAATTCCCGGACATTTCCCGACCAATGATGTTGTCGGAAAGCTCTTATTGTCTGATCAGATAAGGGTTTAACCTTTTTAAAAAATTTCTTACCATACTTTTCTAAGAAATACTCAACAAAAATTGGAATTTCTTCTTTTCTTTCCCTCAAAGGAGGGACGGTGATATTCACGACATTCAACCGATAATAAAGATCTTCTCTAAATTTCCCATTTTTTACACACTCTTCAATATTCCTATTGGTCGCCACTAATACTCTCACATCCACCCGGATATCCTTCTTCCCCCCTAATCTCGAAAATTCTCTGTCCTGAAGAACCTGGAGAAGCTTGGACTGGAGAGAGGGGCTCATTTCCAATATTTCATCTAAAAAGATAGTCCCCCCATTGGCCAGTTCAAATTTACCCGGTTTCTGACGATAAGCTCCGGTAAAGGCCCCTTTTTCATAACCAAAGAGTTCACTTTCCAGTAGTTCTGATGGAAGGGCTGCACAATTTACTTTGACAAATGGCTTATCCCGACGAGAAGAATTCAGATGAATGGAACGGGCCACCACCTCCTTTCCGACACCACTCTCTCCCTGGATGAGTACCGTCACATCGGTACTGGCCACCTGGTCGATGATCTCCTTGATATGATGCATCTTCTCGCTGGTATAGATGAACATACCATTGTCCTGTGTCATCTCTCCTACTTCGATAAAGGTGGTGGAGGGTAGGGCAGAGGTTGAAGATGTTCTTTCCATGTTTGAAGACTCTCCATGATCTTTTCTCAATCGGTCCATCTCTTTGATTTCCAAAAAGAAACGCCCGGAGGTAATGGCTGCTCCCACCTGGTTGGAAATGTAGGAAAGGAGCAGTTTATCCCCTTCACTAAAAACCCCTTTCTTCGAATGGCTGAGGTTAAAGACTCCTACAACCTGATCTTTTTCCCTGATAGGGAAGCAGATCAGGGACCTGATCTTATTATGATTCAGTCCGGGAACTTTTATAAAACGGGGTTCTTCCCATACATCGTTGAGCATCACCCCATGGCCTTCTTTAAAAACCCATCCGGCAACTCCCTCGCCGGGCTTGAAACGCTTTCCATTTTTCCCGGGGGAGCTTTCTGAATAGTGAACGATTCTCTCTTCATTTCTACTCCTCGCCACAACGATGGACAATTCACCGGAAACCGAGTCCTTCAACATGAGGGAGCAATTTTCAGCTTCCATTTCGTCTATCACGGCATCAAGAATCTCTTTACAAACCTCTACAAAGTCAGGGGTATGTTGCATTGCTTTTTGAACTTTATGGAAAAGAGTAAAAACCCGTTGATCCCCTTTCGATGAATAGCCTTCCGTGGGAGATGAATCGAATCGCCCTTCATTGCTCTCTATTAAAACATTTCCCGCTTCCATCATTCCTCCTTCCTTATTCAGCCCCTCTTATGCCAATGACTAACTTTCTATTTTGATGCCTCTTTTAGAATCTTTACCCCGTTAGAAATAATGCCCCGCTGCCCCCTCCGGGCCAGAGGCCCTCTGGGCCGGCGGCTGCAGCGGGGTAAGATTTTATGGAGCACTTTATAAAAGTGCTACCATTTAGAATAATTCCGGCGGGGTTTAATGCCCCGCTGGAATTTCTAACGGGGTTTACCCATTCTTCTGTTTTGATTGAGCTCCTGTTCCAACCGCATTTTCTGAAGAAAGATATTACGTCGATCGAGCCCTTTTCTGAGATGGAGAAGTATTTTCCGATATGAAAAAGGCTTAAGAAAAAAATCATCTACGCCTGCCTGGATGATTTCTTCATACTCATTCTCTTTTGTCTGGTGATTGGTCAGCATCATCACATAGGTCGCAGGAAACATTTTCTTTAATTCCTGAATCATCTTTAGGGAGTTGGTCTGGTCAATCCAGTATTCTGTAATGAGCCCTGTTATTTCAAACTCTGAGAAATATGACCGTGCCTTTTCAATGAAATGGGCTGTCACAACCATATATTTCTCGGTTTCGAGGAGGTTTCTTAAAAACCACTGATTATGAAATTCATTGTCCAATATAAGGATAGTCTCTTTTGCCATGGCCATTCTCACATCATTTTGGATTAAAAACTATTAGATTGCCGAAAAACTAAAAAAGTTGCCCTGAAGTGCGAATTCATATTCTTTCGTGACCCCTTCTTGTCGAAGCGATACGCCCGCTAATCCAATGTCTGATCCTTAAAGGCGAGTTTTGGATTTGCAGAAACTTGAGCCTTAGAATGACCGAAAAAAAGGTTGATCGGGAAAGGTCACATTTGTCAGCATCTTGATAGCAAGAAGAGTAAAGCAATTTGCATACCAGATTGTTCTTCGCCTTGGAAATTTTATAACCTATTAATTTTAAATGGTATTTTTCTATATTGGGTTTAGACAAGAAGGCCATTCGATATTAATATTTTCCCTTAAGGCACATTTCTTTTGCCAAATGGCACATAGGAGAGAGATATAATTTATTATTTCAAGCTGTTATGCTTCTGGAGGAAAAGGAAAGGAGATGAGAGGCTCAGCGGGAAGGGAATTCACTTTCAACCTCCTCAAAAATATTCCTTAAAGATTCTGGAACGATAACCCTATCCGGATAGGTGAAGGATTGATAGGAAAGGCGGTCAATGACGGACATTAATCCCTTGTCCAATTGAAATTGGGTTTGAATTACAGGGATGATCCTCTGGATCAATGCCACAGATCCGGACTCATCGGTATGGGGAAGAATGATTCCTAAACTTCCATTTTCCCTGCCAACAAGATCCTCTACCCGGATATGGCTCCTCACTGTTTTTGCTAGTTCGATGAACAGATCATCACCTCGGTCTCTATTCACTCCCCCTCTACCCGGAATTCCTATAAGGAGAAGCGATAGGGGGTAACGGTGCCTTTTGGCCCTCTTCAATTCCTGCCTCAGACATTTTTTAAAATAAGCAGAACTAACCCCATAATGCTCCAACTCCTCAGGGAATAATTCGATGCCCAACATGGATTCAAGCTCCTTTTTCTGTAGGATGAGGTCTCTCATCCTCAATCCTTTCCTGATATGGACAAGGATTCTTTCAGGTGAAAAGGGTTTTAAAATAAAATCGTCCAGTCCAAGGGTAAAATATTTCTCATAGAGGCTCTCCTCAATCAAACTCTGGGTTACCATCATCATGTATGTTTCAGGATGCTCTCTTTTTACCATTCTGATCAACTCATCGATCATCTCGTCGGGCGGACAATATTCGGTAATGATGACAGAGTATTGCCCTCTCTTCCAAAATCCATTTGCTTCTTCCGGACCGGAGGCAATGTCGACTTCAAACTTCTCGGCCTCTAAAACCATCTGATAGGCATTTTGAATATTCTTAAAGGGATCGACGATGAGAATTCGGTGTTGAGACATAGTGGATAAAATTACTGCAAATTCATTGCCAAATTTATGTTCAAGTCCGTTTATTTTTTTGTGTGGATATTGTATTTTTTTATTCGATTCGCCAACATCTTCCTTGTAATACCAAGCAATTTCGAAGCCTTTTCCAGATTCCAATCATTCTCTTTCAATTTCTCAAGGATCCATTTTTTCTCAAGATCGGAGACCATCTTCATCAAAGGAACCTTCCCCCTCTCCTCCGAAATCATTTCATCTTTGAGAAGGAGATTGGGAGAACAATCCTTAAGGGTAATCTTGTTCCCGTTACAGAAGAGAATCCTCTGCTGAACGAAATTGGCCAATTCCCTTACGTTTCCGGGCCATTGAAAGGTCTTCATCAGTTCCAACGTTTCAGGCTCGATCTGGATGGGTTCTTTTCCCTCCTGATATTTCTTGAGATAATGGTGAACCAACAACGGGATATCGGAAGACCGCTCCCTCAGAGGCGGAACAATAATGGGGACGATACTTATTCGATAATAAAGATCCTCCCTAAAATTTCCCTTTTTGACCTCTTCGTAAAGATTTCGATTGGTCGTGGCGATGATTCGAACATCGACTTTGACCGATTGACTATCCCCTACCCTTTCAAATTCTTTTTCTTCAATGATTCTCAAAAGGGTCTTCTGCAAGTGAACCGGAACTTCACCGATATCATCCAAAATCAATGTCCCTTCATGAGCGATCTCGAAGCGGCCAATGGTATCCTTGACCGCGCCGGTAAACGCTCCTTTGGTATGGCCGAACAGCTCGCTGGTAAGAAGCGACTCCGTCAGGGCTCCACAATTGACGGTGATCAGGGGCCTGTCCTTTCGCAGGCTGTTGTAGTGGATGGTTTTCGCAATCAGATCCTTTCCTGTCCCGCTCTCCCCCTGAATCAGCACAGTCCGGTCCGTTCGGGATACCCGATGGATGATCTCAAATACCTCACATATCCTCGGGTGGGTTCCGATGATGTTCGGAAAAGCGTATTTCTCGCTCACCTCCTTGCGGAGGTAAGCCAGCTCCCTCTCCATCTCCTGGGTTTTAATGGCCTGCCGTAAAATGGTGACAAACTGTTCCAGGTTGTTGAAGATGGGTTTTTCAAAGAAGTAGAAGGCCCCCATTTTGAGGGCTTCGACTGCCATCGAAACAGACCCATAGGCAGTGAGAAGGATGACCGGTATATTTCTATCTGAATTTTTAATCTCCGAAAGGAGCCCCATTCCGTTCAGGTCGGGCATCTTCTCATCGGTGATCACAACATCGAACGAATGGGCCTTTAGCTTCTCCAGGGCCTTGATGCCGTTTTCAGCGGGAATCACATGAAACCCCTCATCGGTCAAGATCTGACAGATCCCGAAGAGGGAATTGGGGTCATCATCGACCACCAAAAGCGAAGGCCGGTTCATGGCGCCTCTCCTCCAAAGATGCCGGGGGCCTGATAAACAGGCAACTGGATGGTCACGGTCGTTCCTCTCCCCTCCTCACTTGTGATAGCAATCCTCCCCTGGTGACGTTCCATAATAATCCTTTTGCAGATTGCCAATCCCAGGCCTGTTCCTCTCAATTTTGTCGTAAAGAAAGGGGTGAAAAGATGCCTCAGGTTCTCTTTCTTGATCCCGGTTCCATTATCCTTGAAAAGGATTTCAACGCTTTTTTTGTCCGGGTGATACCCTGTCCGGATGACTAACTCTCCCCCTTCTTCCATGGCCTCGAAACTATTCTTCAACAAATTGAGAAGGGCCTTTTTGATCTCTTCGTAATTCGCATTAACCTTCGGAATGTCGGGGGAGATTTCCATGTCAATCTTAATCTTGTGATTAAATTCGATGAACATATGAGACAGGAGATTGATGATAAAAGGAATGAGTTGATTGAGGTCCACCTCATTGAACTTCTCCTTTGATGGAGGACGGACGAAGTCCAGACATTCCTGAACAAATCCGTTCAGATGCTGGACCTCTTCCTGGACGATCCTGATGGAGCGATTGAGGTATTCATCCTGTAAATTGGATCGCCGTTGAATGACGGCGATGGCTCCGGCAATCGCATGGAGAGGGTTTCGAATCTCGTGGGCCAGAAAAGGGAAAAACTTCTCGAGAGAGAAGTAGTTTCTCTGCTGTTTGTCCACGACCTCGGCATCACGAAGGGTTAAGGCATTTATGACTGCGCTCAAAAAACTCTCGGGCTCGAAAGGCTTTGAAAGGAAGTCGATCGCCCCTGCCTTCATGAGATCCACAGCCAACTGTTCGCTTCCAAAACCGGTAATAATGATGACAGCGATATTTTCATCAATCTCTTTGATCCTCTTTAAAATCTCCTCTCCGGGAATATCAGGCAATTTGAGATCCAGGACCACCAGTTCCGGAGACTCAGACAAAACCTTCTCAATCCCTGTTCTGCCATCGAGGGCAGTGACGACTTCAAACCCCTTGAGATTCAGAATCTGTTTTGTGATCTCAATGACCTCTACCGTGTCGTCGATAACCAGGATCTTTCTTTTTCTATCTTCCATATTTCTTATAGGAGGCTGGAATATGCCTTCAATTATTTATTATTATTCAAATTCCTGATCAAGTCAATATATAATTTTTATAATTTTTATAAAAAGGTCGGAATGGACACATCAGTATTGAAAAACCTATTTGAATTTAGTAAATTATAGAAACTACCATGTTTGACCAATTTCGCATCCCTACGTCTTTCTCTTTAATCAAAAAAGGGAAGCTCTATCTCCTCATTCATGAGAAGTATAAAGACCTTCTTCTCTCCCAGGGAATTGAGGAAATAGAGACTTTCGTCAGAAGAAACCGGTCTGCGGTTCGATGCCTACAGGGCAGAAAACCCCATCCTTCTGTACCGATTGGGAAAGGAGATGCAGTGGTCATCCGCCAGTGCTCCCATGGGGGTCTATTACGGTTCATCACCAGGAGCCTTTTCTGGACAGGCTCCAGGTCATTTGAGGAGCTCTCTTTGACAGAGGAAGTCCGCTCTGCGGGAATTTCCACCAAGGCAGGACTTCGGGGACGTACTTAAGTTATTTAAATATCTTTATTAAGATTTACTGTCATCCTTTCTGCTTCCGAAGTTTTCCTCCATTCCAGGCAATCAACCCCCACGACTCCCGCGTCAAATGCTTTATTGTAGGGGGCATTAGGGTTGGTGCAAAGGGAAGTTATTCTGTCGGGAATTTCAACCAAAGCCCTGTATCATCTCTTTGTCAAGCAGCCCCCTTATTCCTCTTTGACTGACCCAACTGGACCATAAGTACCTTTTGCACCAACATCCCCCTTGGCGTCCCCCGTGGCGACCGGCCAATTCAAGACGCAGTGCATGGAGAATGGTCGTCTCCCGATTCTCCAGAAAATAAACCATTCTCCGTGCTCTCTGTGCCTCAAGCGAGTCCTGGCCGTTTGAGGATGAGCGGGTGGTAAGATTATAGGAAACTTTTTCTTGCTCTGGGTATTAACTCAACAGACTCAATGAACCCAATAAAGAACCCCGCAGCAGAGCTGCGGGGCATTAAAATTCAAAACCTATTTCCATGTTGTCATTCCTGCGCAAGCAGG
>JASEIE010000429.1 GCA_030024065.1 Thermodesulfobacteriota bacterium | reverse complement strand
GGTGAAGAGGTAATATAAAAAAATGGTCACTGGGTTAAGGTTAAGAGGCCCGTTTCGTTTAAGGTCAAAGGGTTACGCCAACAGATGAGACTATACCCCTTACCGAAAGACAAGACTGGCATCATTACCTTAACCCTATGACGAGAGACTTCTCTTCTAAATCCGTATGACTCCATCCCCCATCATCGAGACGAAAGATCTCACGATACGCTTTGGCGGCCACGTCGCAGTAGATCATGTCAGCCTTCAAATCCCCCCATTTACATTCAAATCAATTATTGGCCCGAATGGTGCAGGCAAAACGACTTTTTTTAACATGATCTCCGGACAATACCGTCCTACAGAAGGGAAGGTCTTTTTAAAAGGAAAAGATATCACTCCTCTTTCTCCTGCCATTCGAACCAAACTGGGTATTGGAAGGTCCTTCCAACTCACCAATGTCTTTCTCTCCCTCACCGTATTGGAGAATGTTCGGTTGGCTATTCAATCTCAAAAGGATATCGGTTTTAACTTTTGGAAAAATTATCTTAGCTTTTCTGAATTGGAAGACCAGGCCTATGAAATCTTAAAAATGGTCTTATTGGATACGAAATGGAATGTTCCGGCAAGCGGTCTCACTCATGGAGAACAGCGAAAGTTAGAAATAGCCATCTTACTTGCCTTAGAGACAGAAGTCCTTCTTTTAGATGAACCCACTGCCGGCATGGCCCTGGAGGAGGTCCCTTCTATTCTGGAACTTCTCAAACAGATTAAGGATCGGAGGGATAAAACGATCCTTCTGGTTGAACACAAAATGGATGTGTTGATGGCGCTTTCTGATTCCATTGTCGTCCTCCATGAGGGGAAATTAATTGCGGACGATATTCCTGAAACCATCAGTAAAAACAAGGAGGTTCAGGAGGCCTATTTCGGTGGAGGTCGATCCCGTGGGTGAACCGATCCTCAAAGTCGAAGGGATTCATTCCTTTATTGGAAAACACCATATCCTTCAGGGGGTCTCTTTTAAGGTTGATCCGGGCAAGGTGACTGTACTTTTGGGTAGAAATGGAGCTGGTAAGAGCACCGCGTTGCGGACGATCATGGGATTGCTCTCCCCTTCTCAAGGAACCATTCTATTTAAAGATCGAGCCATTCACCATATGAAGCCCTATGAGATATCCCGTTTAGGCATTGGCTTCGTGCCCGAGGATCGAGGGATCTTCAACCTCCTTACCGTTGAGGAAAACTTCCGCGTGGCCATGCTTCAGGAGGATGGGAAGACTCGAGAGATGATGGAAACTGTCTTCGAAATTTTTCCTGATCTTAAGAAATTCTGGAAAGCAAAGGCAGGTAATTTAAGCGGCGGACAAAAGCAGATGCTCGCTATTGCTCGTCCCATGGTGAACCGGAACGAACTGCTATTGATTGATGAACCCTCAAAAGGATTGGCTCCCATTGTCATTGACCATCTCATTGATTCCATCGATAAATTGAAGGAATTTACAGTGGTGATTCTTGTGGAGCAAAATTTTTATATGGCCAGCAGCCTTGGCAGCGATTTCTACCTCTTTGACGATGGAAGAACCGTCCACCAAGGTCTAATGGAAGAGTTAGTTCAAAATGAGGAATTAAAGAAGAAGTATCTGGGAATTTCGGGAACATAGGTTCTTTTACTTTTTCTGTTTGTGAGAACACAAAAGGAGAGCTGTTGTGACTCCTCAATCGAGACATTGGCTTCCAAAATTAATCGTAGTGGCCATCTTTCTATCGCCTCTTCTATTGATCAGCCCCAAAACCTACATCACCCTGACCATCTCCGGCCTCGCGATGGGAATGCTTCTTTTTCTGGTCGCCTCAGGGTTTTCGCTGATCTTCGGCTTTCTGAGCGTTCTCAATTTAGCCCATGG
>JASEIE010000428.1 GCA_030024065.1 Thermodesulfobacteriota bacterium | reverse complement strand
CCTATAATTGAACGTCTAAAATAAATCCAGCACCTTCCTGCGGGGTATTAAACCCAGCAGGAAGATTATCTTAAGCCATTCATCCCCGCAGCAGAGCTGCGGGGTATTCTCGAAGGTGCTGGATAAATTGGAAGAAATGGGAATCTCCATGCCAGAAGGGCTTGTTGCCATATATCTTTATGGCTCTTCGATTACAGGGAAGTTGCGGGTGGAAAGCGATATTGATATCGCTATTCTTCCATCGTACAACACTACAGGAGATGACAGACTCATCTTAATCTCTAAGGTAGAGAGTATCATTGCCAAACTTCTTGGAGAAAAAGGCATCCAGAGAGAAATCAGCATTGTTAATTTAAGGGATAAGTTTTTATCGTTGACCCTGCAGCATAAAATTATCACCGAAGGCTTGCTTTTATATGAGAAGGAGCCAATGGAGCGGTTAGAATTTGAAAATGCCGTCAAAAGGGAATATTTTGACTTCGCACCTTATCTGAGTCTATTAAGAAAGAGGAAATATGGAGATCTACACGCGAAAATTTGAGCTGATAGAGGATTCCCTTAAGAAATTATCGGATATAAAGAGAGAAAACCCAACGCTCGATCAATATCGAAATTCATGGAAAGATAAGGATTCTGCCGAAAGGAATATCCAAAAGATAGTGGAGGCAATTATAGACCTGGGTAAGATTCTCATCGCAGAGAAAAGATTGAAAGAGCCTTCGAGTAATAGAGAGGTCTTTCAGATTCTTGAGGAAAAGGGAATTTTTCCATCAGAGTTTATACCACTTGTCGATAAGATGATTGGAATGAGGAATATTATTGTGCACAGCTACAACAGAATTGATGATTCAATCGTCTATGGCGTTTTAAAGAAAAACCTTTCCGACATTAAAAAACTGAGTTCAATTCTTGAGAAGGCTTGCTTATCAAATAGATAAAATAATTTATCACTGGAAGTGTGTATCTATTGGAATGTAAGCCTATTTTATGGATTGGCTTGGCATTAAAATGGAAGGGAGCCCCCTCATCCTTAAAAAGGATGAGGGGATTTTGTTTTAATTGGATTTGATTTTTTCTATATTAACATCGTCGAGGACGATGATTCCTTTTACCTTCATCTCCTCAGTCGCTTTTTGAGAGGTATCGGGCGCAACTCCCCTTGACAGATTCTTGATCATGATCACCTTGTATCCTGCTGCTGCCGCATCGAGGGCGGTTGCCCTGACACAGTAATCAGTGGCAATGCCATAGACCACCACTTTTTTAATTTTGTCTTTCTTCAGAATTTTATCCATCTCGGTTTTCTTTCCGCCGTCGTCCTGGAATCCCGAATAACTGTCATACTGTGGGTTCATTCCCTTTTTCACAATTGCCTTGAATAATTTTTTATCCAGCAGGATCTCTGCCCCAGGAGTATTCTGGACGCAATGGGGAGGCCAGAGCACTTGATCCTTTCCATGGAGTTTGATCACATCGAAGGCCTTTTTCCCGGGATGATTGGTGAAGAAGGAGGCGTGGTTTTTGGGATGCCAGTCCTGTGTGGCATAGATCGGGATGCCTGCGGCTTTGAGCTTCTTTGTGTTCTCCTCCACAGCCTTGATATAGGCCTCATCCGTCCCTTCCACGGCTAAGGAGCCATTTTTAAATTTTGTGAAGTCTCCCTGGACATCGACCACAATGACGCCGATCTTTTCTGTCTCCTTTGCCATAGCCGTCCCTCCTAAAATTAGGATGAAGAAAGCCGTCCATACCAACACTTTCGCTCCCAAATTTTTCATAAGACACCTCCTTGATGGAATAAAAGGTCAAGATTCAGGCTGAGGCTAAGAATATTTTTCTTAACCTTAACCTTAACCTTAACCTTAACCTCAACCTTTAACGTTGTTTTTTCATTTCCTTTGCTA
>JASEIE010000427.1 GCA_030024065.1 Thermodesulfobacteriota bacterium | reverse complement strand
GTGTGATCGATGCCTTCTGGTTTCTCTATGTGGCCGAGCGTTTCGACCAACCCACGGCAGAACAGCTCAACGAGCAAGTCTGGGGCAGGGTGCCTTCAATGGCGGCCAAGGATCTGATCCAGCGTTTTGATATCGAAGAGAAAGGGCTTAAAGGTTTTGTTAAAGCCTTAAGATATTTCCCCTGGGCAATTCTTGTGGGTTACGAGATAGAAGAGAAGGAAAATGAGGTCATCATCACCATTCCCAATTGTCCCACCCAGGAAGCCCGCCTCAAAAGAGGATTGAATGAGTTTGTGTGTAAGGAGATGCACAAAGGTGAGTTTTCGAGCTTTGCCAGGGAGATTGATGACCGCATTGAGGTGGAATGCCTCTTTGCCCCGCCCGATCCCCATCCTCCCAACCTGTTTTGCAAGTGGAGATTTACTTTGAAAAATTAGAAAATTAGGGACACTTCCCAATTTTACCTGCCACTTTGTAACAAAAGGAGACAGATTGATTCTTCGATTACTATTTACGCTCGTCAAGTCAAGTTTATAGTTTAGCTTGTAACCTCAGTCCTTTCTTCCAAAGTCAATTCTCACATCTAACTCCAGAACTTTTTCTTAAAACCGGGAACTTTTTTTGTGTTCCGGTTGTCTATTAAACCATAAGAAAATTAAAAAGGAGGTCATGTTATGAAACGAAAAGTGTTATTAATAGTATTGTTTGCCGTATGGGTTATTCCGGCATTCGCATGGGCCCATATCGGAAATGAAGATGTGGTAGATGTGCGGATTCTTTCAGATTCTGGAGGAGTGTTTCCAAAGTATAGGACCTATTTACGCCGCCCCCAGGAAGGAAAGTTTTTCTATATGGAGGCAGTGAAGGGACAGAGATACTCCATCCAGGTCACAAACAAATCGGATAGGCGCATTGGCGTCGTGATTGCGGTGGATGGGAGAAACGTCATCGACGGTAAGAAATCAGCCCCCAAGCAAAATGAACGAATGTATATCATCGGGCCTCACGAGTCAAATACCTTCGAAGGCTGGCGAACAGGCATGGACAGGACAAACAGGTTCTACTTCACCGAACCGTCTGATTCTTATGCGGAGAAGGTATTTTCCGATGCCTCGGCAATGGGGACCATCGCCCTCGCTGTCTATCGGGAAAAGCTTCCCGAAATAGTTCCATACTCTGGTGGAACATCCCGAATGAAGGACGCACCCGCTGGAGCTGCACCTTGTGCTCCCAGTGAGAGTCGCTCTGCTGACAGGTCTGAACAGAAGAAGAATGAGCAGGCAGGCACCGGATTTGGGGAGACAACCTACTCCCCTGCTTATATGGTCCAATTCGATCCGGAGCATACCATAGCCGAAAAAATTGTCCTGAAATACGAATGGCGATCAGAACTGTGCAGGAAAGGAATTATCTCATGCGGTCCAAAAAACAGATTCTGGCCTGATGGTTACGAATTTGCCCCGATCCCGAAAGATTTTAGGGGATAATACCAGTGTTATAGGCTTTCGTAAGATAGAGATCATGTTTTTTAGAAACGTCGCGTTTTCCAGAACCGAACTTTCCAACGATCTCCATCGCCCTTTTATGTCTTTCCTCGGCGTTGACAACCGTGCTTGACTTAATGACCGTGTCAACGGCTTTCCTGATGAGCTCCGCAACGGATAAGTGTCGAGACTGGGCTATCTTCTTAAGCGCCTTCGCCTGATCCTCTGTCAGTTGGATTTGTGTCCTGACCATAAATGCCTCCCATGTTATCACTTTTGATTAAGTGATAACAGAAGGGTCCAAACCTGTCAATCCTTCCCTCTATCACCAATTCTTCCGGAGGGAGTCCAGTCCTTTCAGGTAATCCTCGTGCTCGAGGTTCATTTCGACGTTGTGTTCATGAAGTATATCCATCATCTTTGAAACGGAGACTCCAGCTATTCGGGCAGCTCTTTCGATGGAGG
>JASEIE010000426.1 GCA_030024065.1 Thermodesulfobacteriota bacterium | reverse complement strand
CGTAGGATTCAATGGCATGGGTTAAGGCATCCATTCCCGTGAAGGCGGTCACAGAAGGGGGAAGGCCGACGGTCAGTTTGGGATCGACAATGGCGACCTCTGGAAAGAGAGTAGGGCTGACAATCCCTTTTTTCAATTTCTCTTTGGTGTCGGATAAAATGGCGACAGGGGTCACTTCGCTTCCGGTGCCTGCAGTGGTCGGAACAAGGATGACAGGGACTCCTGGATTGGGGACAAGATCGATTCCAAAAAAGCTATCTATCTTCCCCGGATTGGTGACCAGGATCGAAGTGACTTTGGCGATGTCGAGAGAACTTCCTCCTCCAAAACCGATGATGAGATCAATTCCCTCTTTTTTCGCTTTCTCAACGCTCTTTTCAAACACTTCAATTCTAGGATCAGGCTCCACACCATCGAAAAGTGCAAAAGGGATCCCAGCTGATTGGAGAGATTTCTCAACGCCTTCAAGAAGCCCAGCTTGAATCACACCTGAATCGGTGATAATGAGAACTTTCTTCGCTTTGAGAAGTTGAGCTTCGGTACCTATTTTTTCAACCGCTCCAAGTCCAAAAAGAATTCTCCTGGTTGTCCTGAATAGGGTGAGTTTTTCCATACTGAGCCTCCAGAGGTACTAGGTGCGCTAAGGCATGAATGAAGAAGAGATGCTGAAACGAGTTCAGCATGACAAAAAGGATTTACATTCGCTTTGTCATCCCGAACCAGGTCCTGAACTTGATTCAGGATCTACGATTTCGGGATCTCGGTTTTGTTTTTTATTCCTCGTTTTACTTCCCAACCAGCTTTAAGAGTCTCTCGTTTTCGAGAATTTCTCGAGGGTGCCCCTCAAAGATAATTTCCCCTCTTTCTATAATGTAGGTCCTCTCGGTGACCTGCGATACGATTCGAACGTTCGATTCCCCCAAGAGAATGGTTACTCCCATTTTTCTGATCTGACTTAATGCCTCCATAAAATGATTCACCACAAGGGGAGCCAGTCCTTCGAAGGCTTCGTCTAAAAGTAGTAAGGACGGATTGAGTGCTAAGGCCCTGGCAACAGAGACCATCTTCTTCTCCCCACCACTCAGGTGGATACCCTTCCGGGTTAAGAAATTCTTGATGGTTGGAAAGATATTAAAGATCCTTTCAAAACTAAAAGTCTCCCCTTTCCCAGTCACCCAAGTCGAAAGGTTAATATTTTCTTCCACGGTGAGTTCTGTAAATATTCTCGTATCTTCGGGAGAATATCCGATGCCTGAGAGGACTTTCTTCCGCGGAGAGAAAGAGGTAATGTCTTTTTCTTTGAAAAGGATCTTCCCTGATCTGGAAGGGTAGAGGCCAATGGTGCTTTTGATAATTGAACTTTTCCCTGCGCCATTCCTACCCAGGAGACAGGCAATTTCTCCTTCATTCACTCCTAATGAGATATTTCTTAGAATTTGGGTCGAACCGATAAATACATCTAAATTTTCAATCTTGAGCAGCATATCCATTAACCCACGATGCCAAATATGGTCGCTTTGACTTCCTTATTTTCCATAACTTCATCCGGTTTGCCTTCTGCCATGATCTTTCCTTCGTGCATCACAATGACTCTATCAGAATAACCCGAAACGATATCCATGTCATGTTCGATAATTAATGTGGATATCCCTTCTTTTTTAATGGCGGAAACGATGGAATCCATGACTTTAAATTTATCGTTTGTGGCCACTCCGCTGGTGGGTTCGTCCAACAAGAGAAGCTTCGATTTCAGTGCAAAAGCAATAGCAATATCGAGAATTTTCAAATCACCTTCCGAGAGGCCTTTTGGAGTCAGATTCTTTTTATCGGACATATTAAAATTATCGAGAATCTTGATCGCCTCCTCCGTGACAGAAGAATATCGATCCGCCGGCAAAAGCCCCCTTCGTATCATCCCATATTTTGAGAAGAGGGCAGTCCTTACATTATCCAGAACTGTGATACCTCCAAAGAGTTGAATCAGTTGGAAGCTTCGTCCCACACCCAATTTGATCCTTACATAAGG
>JASEIE010000425.1 GCA_030024065.1 Thermodesulfobacteriota bacterium | reverse complement strand
ATAGCTCACCATTTCGCTGAGATCCTTACCTTTCACTTCACCCCGTTGTTCACCATAATAACCGAGCAAGACTGCAAAGCAGGCCACCATGTATCGGATTTCTTCGTTATCAAAGTAACTCCGAGCACGAGGGCAAAAAGCTGGAATCCCTTTGTTTTCCAACGCTTGAAGATAGTGCCCGCTATGTTCCATCCGCACACTGTGTAAAAACAGGGCCACCTGACTGTAATCTTCAATGCCCCGATTCTCTTTCAGGAAATGGATGAGCTCTGCCACCCGGGTTCCCTCGTCGCTCCTGGATTCACCCCAGACAGAGAAAACTGCAGGATATTCTGGAAATTTACCTTCGGGGTCCGGGGTGATCTCTTTTGGGTATCGGAACTGGAAATCGGACTCAGGGTTACTCCAATCGTGGCTCATCATGAATTTGTTATAGGCTTGTATAATCTTTTCATGAGAACGGTAGTTAATGGTCAATTTATGAATCTTGCAATCGGCATAGTTTTTCGGGAATTCAAGGATGTTCCTCACCGTGGCCCCACGAAACCTGTAAATGCTTTGATCCTCATCCCCGACCACGCAGATGTTATTTTGTGGACCGGCCAAAAGAAGAAGGAGCCGTTCCTGAATATAGTTGGTATCTTGATATTCGTCCACCATTATATACTTGATCTTTCCTTTGACGCCTTCTCCTGCTCTCGGATTTTGAAGAATGTGGTAACAGAGCTTTTGTTGGTGAGCAAAATCAATGCAATTCTTCTCCCACAAGGCAGTCTCATAAGCGAGATAGGCAGCGCCGACGGCCCGGATAAAAGGATCAGGCGCCTTTAAGAGTTTGTCAGGATCGACTAACTCTTCCGTTATCTTATCGAAATAGTTGCGGGTGCCTTCGATAGCGGTCCATCGCGTCGTCCATCGATTAAGATATTTTCCATCCACCTCGGGACCGATAATTTCATCAAAATTGTCATAAAGGAAGAGGAGTTGGGTAAACTCATCAAGGACTTCATAATTGTTGCCAAGAGGAGTGAGGTGTCTATAAGTCATCAAGAAATCGTTACAAATGCTATGAATAGTACCGACGAGGATGTCAGAAAGGTCGCCAGGGTAGTTGATCTTCTTGGCGGCTGCGGATATACGGTCTCGCAGCTCAAAGGCTGCCTTTTCGGTAAACGTGCAGATAAGCATCTCCTGAGGGCTGGCAAGATTTTGAAACAGGATGTTAAGAGCCCTAACGACTAAAACAAGGGTTTTCCCAGAGCCAGGCCCTGCAATGATTAGCAGAGCCCCTTCAGTGTCTCCAACTGCCTCCAACTGGGAGTTGTCCAGATCAGGAAATGAGTCAAGGATTTGTCTGGCAACGCTCACTAGAGGAGGCCTCCCGCCCGGAAGCTAAAGACCTCATCTCTGGAGACGATGAGATGATCGTAGATAGTAATGTTCAGTGTCTTCGCTGCAAGAACAAGAGCCCTTGTTAGAGTCTTATCATGATCTGAGGGAGCAACATGGCCATCCGGATGATTATGAGCAAATACCAAGATTGAAGCCTTCTTTTTCAGAGCTGATTCCATCACTTTGCGTGGGTAAACAGTCGCTCGATCAATGGTTCCTTCTGTCATCGTTTCGAGGTCGATAACTTGAAACCGACTATTGAGATATATGACTTTAAAGGTTTCATCCGGTTGCGCACCCAGGGCAGCCTTACAATAATCATAAAGAATTTTTGGATCTTCTAAAAAGGCCCCTTCGGGCTTAATTTTCACAAGTGTTAGGTCAGTTTGACTTTTCGGCTGTAGGTATAGGCTGGCAGCTTCGCGAATAAACCGAATGGCAAAAGGAGCGACTTCACCAATCCCGGGTATCTTTTCTAATTCTTCTACAGGAGCATCAAGAACACCTCGAAAAGACCCAAATCTTTTGATCGCCTCTTTGGCAGGTATTTTAACGTCTTTTCGAGGAATGGCTAACGTAAGAAGGAGTTCTACTGCCTCGTAGTCTTGAAAAGAAGTAAGGCCAGTTTTTTTGAACCGTTCACGAAGCCGCTTTCTATGACCGTAATAATGGGGCTTTGTGGAATCTGATTTCATCTAATCTCCATACTTAAAAACAAAAAGCCCATTCCCTTTTGGAGAATTGGCTCTATTGGACGACAAACTTCGTGAAATAAATTTGAATCACCTCCTCTTCGAGGATGACCTAATCTACCAAAAATACAACGAAAAATCAAAGTTAATTTTATCTAATATCTTTACTTCTAATGCTACTACGTTAAATTGATTTAA
>JASEIE010000424.1:1144-2363 GCA_030024065.1 Thermodesulfobacteriota bacterium | reverse complement strand
TGGTTTGATGTTAGAGAATCCGACTGTCACAGGCTTGATCGACCGATTGGAAAAATCAGGTTATGTGAAACGATCGGATCACCCCAGTGATCGACGTATCTACCTGGTTTATCTCACTGAAAAGGGAAGCATGGTAGCTAAAAGAGCCTTGCCAATCGTTAAGAGGTTAAACGAGCAAATTAAGGAAGGATACTCAGAGGAAGAGATTGAAGGTTTTAAAAAGGTTTTAGTCGGAGCCTTCAATAAATTTTGAGGGTAAATTCAGACCGTGATTCAGGAAATCTCAAAGAATCTTTTCTTTATTGAGAGGGGTTGGCTGAATGCCAACCACTTCGTTTTTCATGGGAAGAAGAAGATTCTTATCGATACAGGATATATCACCGACTTTGAGGAGACGAGAAAATGGATCGAGGCCGCAGGGGTTGGTCTTAAATCTATTGATCTCATTATCAACACCCACAGCCACTGCGATCATATTGGTGGTAATAAAAGGATCCATGATATCTCCGGATGCCAGATTGCCATCCACAGGATGGATAAACAATTGATTGACTCCAGGGATGATTGGGCCACCTGGTATCGATTCTATGACCAGGAAGCGGAGTTCTTCCAGGTGGATATTGCCTTAGATGAGGGAGAAAGTATATTTCTCGACGCCTTGGAGTTGAACGTGATTTATACGCCGGGCCATGCCCGGGGAGGGATTGCCCTCTATGCCCCCGAGGAAAGGTTCCTCATCTCGTCGGATGCACTCTGGGATGGAGATACCGGAGTTCTTAATACGATTGTCGAGGGCCGGGAAGCCCCTACTTTAGCCATGGAGTCATTGGAAAAGCTTGCCTCATTGGATATTCAAACCATCTATCCCGGTCATGGCGGGATCATACGACATCCCCCAAGGGCCTTTCAGAAGTGCAGGAACAAATTGGAGGGTTTTATGAAGGATCCCGCTAAAATGGGGAACGACCATCTCAAGAAGATCCTGGTCTGGTCCCTGTTAATGAAAAAGGGGTATCCGAAGGATGATTTCTTTGACTACCTCATGACCACCCATTGGTTTAAAGCCGTGGTGGGCTCATATTTCGAAGCAAAATATCATGAGAAATTTAATGAGGTTATCGAGGAGTTTCTGGAAAGAAATATCGTAATCATTAGGGATGGTTATTACCATACGACCGTTCAACCATGAAGACGAGGTTTTATGTGGATAGGATCGTGT
>JASEIE010000424.1:0-1106 GCA_030024065.1 Thermodesulfobacteriota bacterium | reverse complement strand
ATCTTCGGCATTACCAGCGCTGAGTCGCTTGAAAATGAGCCATCAGGTTATAAACCTTCAGATATGCTTGCTTCAGCAGAAAGCATACTCTGTCTGGGAATACCTGTTCCCAAAGGAATATTTAAATGTCAGGAAAGATCGGAGTGGATGTACTGGAGGGCTGCCAGTATTTACTACCGAAACATAGATATGGTTTTGATGCAGGTTGCGAGCATCATTGAGGAAAAGGGTGAGACAGCGGTCCCCGTCTTTGGGTGTTTTCCTTATAACATTATAGGAAAGGGCGATTTTTGGGGGTATATGAGCCTGGTCAGAATGGCTGAGGCGGCGGGTATTGGAAAGGTAGGAAAGAACGGATTACTCTTCAATTCGAGATATGGACCCAGGTTGATACTGGGAGGAATTGTCACAACGGCAAAATTGTCTTCGATGGCCTGGCCTGAGAAAGATGAGAAAGGATGTCCTGAAGATTGTTACATTTGCCAAGAACAGTGCCCGGTTAAGGCCATTGATAAAAATGGAAAAGTGGATAGAGTTGGATGTATTAAGTATTCAATGAGAAGCCCCATCTTTTCAAATTTAATGAAGGCCGGCAACTTCGGTTCCAAAGACGCCCAGATGATCAATCATGTCACTGCAGTGGATGACCACTCCATGTACAGGTGCATTAAATGCGTTTCGGTATGTCCTGATCTATGAGTTCCATTGGATATTGAAGTTTTAATAAATCTACCATAAGGAGGCAAACAAATGAAGCTGGATGAAAGAACATGGAAAATGTTTCAACGGCACCTGGGTTACAACGATGAGGAAATGAAGAAGTTCAGAGAAGATCCGAGGAATGAGGATGTTCTCTCCAAGTCCCCTGCTTTAATGAATAAGACCATTGTTTTAAAAGTTGTGGAATCCCATGGATGTAATAGTCAACACAGGGTGGGTGATACATTCTATTTTGACGGGGCAGGGAACCTCCTCACGAAACTCTGCCCTCAAAGGATCTGCATCTATGCTTTAAATTCAATGACAGGACTCATATTTGCATCAAATGAGTTATTTTATGCAGGTATAGACCCTAATGAGATGCGATTCAGAAGGGCTGGTTGTTT
>JASEIE010000423.1 GCA_030024065.1 Thermodesulfobacteriota bacterium | reverse complement strand
CCACCTTTCTCAGGGAAATGAAGAAAAGGCCTATCACCAATCACATTGCCTTCGAATTCTTTGTCCCTCCCTCAAGGGATCAACTGGAGAGGATCGCCGAATCCGTGCAAAATTTTAATATCGAAATCTCACCCGAGTCCCATGATGAAGAAGTCCGGAAGGCTTTTGGCAGACCCTATGCCAATCAGCCCATGGAGAAAATGATTGCCGAGGCGATCGACCTCGGCTGTAAAAGGATCGATCTCTTCTTTATGATCGGCCTTCCAAAGCAAACCTATGCCTCGGTCATGGATACCGTTGAATACAGCCGCTCCCTTTTAAACCGGTTCCAGTCTTATAATAAGCTTATCCCTTTCATCTCTCCGCTTGCCCCTTTCCTCGACCCGGGGAGCTCGGTATTCGAAGAGCCGGAAAAGTACGGTTATCGCCTTCTCTATAGAACCGTGGAGGAACACCGCCAGGCCCTGATGACACCGAGCTGGAAATACATCCTCAACTATGAAACCGAATGGATGGATCGTGATGAGATCGTCGCAAGCACCTATGAGTCCGGCAAGAGGCTCAATCGCCTGAAGGCCGAATTTGGTTTAATAGATGGAAAGACGGCTGAGTCGGTTGAAATGCGGATCGAAAGGGCACTCCGCATGATGAAGGAGATCGACCGGATCATGGCCTTGCCGGATATTGGGGAGAGGGAATCCGCACTTGAGTCCATGCTGAACCAGCCCTTTTCTCTGGAGACCTACAGCATGTCGACCGTCTGTGAGAAGAGAGAACTGGAGTGGCCCACCCGATTCATCCGGATGAACTTTATCAAGATTATCAAAACACTGATTGCGAGGAGGAAGCCCAATGTCTCCAACCCTTCGCCAGCAGGTTCTTCGTAAGATCCCGAGCGTGGATGAAATCCTTTCCAGGCAGGAGATCCTCGATCTCTTAAAGGCCTATCCTCGAACCGTGGTCGTCGAAGCTATCCGAAAAGGTCTGGGACGACGGCGAGAAGAAATCCTGGATAAAGAAGATCTCTCCGGATTAGACAGTCATTATTTCTCCTTTGAAAATCTTCTTCCCCTCTTTCAGAGAGAGATTGACCTGCAGGCCCAGCCCCGACTCCGCCGGGTCATCAATGCCACTGGAATTGTAATCCACACCAACCTGGGAAGAGCTCCTCTCCACCCCCTCGCAATAAAACATATGGTCGAAGTGGCCAAAGCCTATTCCAATCTCGAATATGATCTCCCCCTGGGTGAGCGTGGCGATCGATACTCCCATGTGGAGGAAATCCTCTGCCGTCTCTCAGGCGCAGAGGCGGCCCTCGTGGTGAATAATAACGCGGGAGCTGTCCTGCTCTGTCTGAACAGTATGGCAGAAGGAAGAGAGGTTGTTATTTCAAGGGGCGAGCTCGTCGAAATCGGTGGGGCCTTTCGTATTCCCGATGTGATGAAGCGAAGCGGAGCCTTTCTCAAGGAGGTTGGGACGACGAACCGGACCCATTTCAACGACTATCAAAAAGCAATCAGTCCCCAAACTGCTCTGCTCCTCAAGGTCCATACCAGCAATTTTAGGGTGATGGGCTTCACCTCCGATGTTCCTCTCCATGAGCTGGTCCAACTCGGAAGACAGTATCACCTCCCTGTGATGGAGGACCTGGGAAGCGGCTGTTTGTTGGACCTCACCCGGTTTGGATTGGGAAAAGAACCCACGGTTCAGGAGGCAGTTAAGACCGGAGCGGATGTGGTCACCTTTAGCGGCGACAAACTTCTCGGAGGCCCTCAGGCTGGAATCATTCTGGGAAAGAAGGACATCCTGGACTCTATAAAGATCAATCCTCTGACACGGGCCCTTCGCATCGACAAGCTCACTTTGGCTGCCCTCGAATCCACACTTCTCCTCTATCTCGATGAGGAGGTGGCGATAAAAGAGATTCCAACCCTGCAAATACTGGGAATGGATGTGAAGCGGTTGAGGAGAAGAGGCAACCGCCTTTTGAAACGACTCCAGGAGAAGGTGAAGAAAGGGGTCCCATTCACCCTGAGAGAAGATGTCTCCCAGGTGGGCGGAGGAGCCCTACCCCTTCAGGAACTTCCGACAATCGTCGTCGCCATTGCCCCTTCCAACATCTCCGTCAATCGTCTCGAAGAAAGTTTGAGAAGTGGTGAACCACCCATCATTTCACGGATCAGCAAAAATGAGTTGATCTTGGACATGAGAACCATCTTCGATGAAGAGATTCCCCTCCTGGCCGTTGGAATTGAAAAGGCCCTCATGAAAATTGCAGAGGGCAAAGCGCAGAGTGCATAGCGAAGAAGAAGTCGGATAGTTGAATAGTCGCTTAGTCGTATAGTCAAAAGACTAC
>JASEIE010000422.1 GCA_030024065.1 Thermodesulfobacteriota bacterium | reverse complement strand
CTCGTGCAGGCGGGTCTTTATTTGCTCAATGGAACTTACCGGAAGTTGGGGATTGACCTCCGCCCTGAGCGTGATAACGTCCATCAGGCCTCTTCTCTCCACAACGATCTCGAACTCCTCGACCTCTTGAAACTCTTTCCGGATCACCTCTTCCACCGTCTTTGGGGAAAAGAGCACTCCCCGGACCTTTCGAAGATCATCCGTTCTTCCCACCACCTCTTTGATCTTTCTGGAGGTCCTACCGCATGAGCATGATTCCTTCCCTTTGATCACGAGATCTTTTGTATTGAAACGGATCAGGGGGAAAGACCTGCGTCCCAGAGGAGTGACGACCGCGACCCCGATTTCACCCTCCTCCACCTCTCTTTGAAGCGTTTCACGATCCAGGATCTCAACGAGAAAGAAGGGTTCAATGATATGCATGCCGTCTTTCGCCTCACACATGCCGGCCCAGGCGCACGGTTCTGTTCCACCGATGTGGTCGAAGACATGACATTGGTAGAGCTCTTCTAATCGCTTTCTCGTTGCCGATGGCATCGGTTCTCCGGCACAGAGCATTCTCTCGATTCCAAGAGAGGCCGGATCAATGCCCATGGATTTTGCCTCTTCCGCAATATGAAGCCCGTAGGTGGGGGTATTTATCATTCCGTTGGCCCGGATTTCGAGGATCTTGTGGATCCTGCCCTTTGTGTCAAGCGCCCCTCCGGGGACAAGCTCACAGCCCACCTTTTCGGAGGCAAAATGGGCTTCCCAGAAGGCGACATAAACATTATAACCGAAGGGGAGAAAAACACGGTGATGGGGTCTGAACCCGGCCATATAGAGGATATGGCACCATGCTTCAATCCTCCATTGCCAGCTTTCATAGGTTTCGGGAACGTAAATCGGCTTTCCGGTTGTACCGCTGGTCTGTCTGAAGGTGGTCACTTTTTCAATATCGCTTCCCAGAAGTCCTCCGTAAGGGAAGGGCTCCACTTCCTGATATTTTCTCATCTCCTCTTTTTCAGTGAGGGGAATCTTCTTGATATCTTCAAATGTCTTTATGTCCTGAGGCTCCACTCCCTCCAATTTCTCTTGATACAGAATGGAATGGTTCTTCGCATAAGAGAAGATATTCCTGAAATAGGATAGCTCAATCTTATCCAGTTCTTCACGGGGAAGGGTCTCAAGGTAAGGATTCCAATAGTTCATCATCATCCTCCATTCTAACAAGCTGCTCAAAAACGTCCATCTGCGGCGTTGCCCTCATCCTTCGTTATTGCGGCGTACACCCAAGTACGCCTCACTCCTCAGGATTTCGGGCGCCTTGCATCTGGCCATTTTTGAGCAGCCCTAAAAAAGTGACTTTTTCAGCAAACTGTTAATGATCCGATATTTTTCCATAAAGGGTTTTGGTGTCAGCCCCGAGATTATAGGAAATCTGTCTTGCGATATCAGCAACCTCTGGACCATAGGTTTCAATCAATCTTTCCGCAAAGGTTCCCAGGAGAATGATACATCCGACTATTTTTTCCCGGATGCCAAATACAGGCGCACTGATGACATTGACTCCCGGAGTGACTTCACCGACATCCTTTGTAAATCCCAGCTGTCTGCATTTGGCCAGGTCCTCTTTTAACCGCTTCATATCCAACTGGGATGGGTCCCCATAGAAGTGGAGTTTTTTTTTCGCCAGGAATTTTTCCTTTTCCGCTTCCGGCATAAATGCCACAATGGCTTTCCCGTGAGCTCCCAGAGTAATATGAAATCTGTGGCCAGGTCGAAACGTAAACCCGATATTGTGGTTCCCTTCATGCTTTGCAACGACCAGAACGTGTTCCGAATTGACTAAACCAAAAACAGCGGTTCCGTTCGTTTTTTTTGCAAGTCTTTCGAGAAAAGGGGCTACGACATCCGGGTAATGTAAGTTGTCCAGAACGTTTCGTGACAAAAATATCAAACCGGGGCCAAGGCAATATGTTTTTGTTTCAGGATCCTTTTGCACAAAACCGAATTGATTCAGCGTGTGCAGGATAGAATGCCCTTTGCTCTTATGTATTCCAACCTGGCTACATATCTCCGTAAGTTTCATCCTGAAATTCGGGCTTTCTCCCAGACAGATCAGAATTCTCGAGGCTTGCTCCACGGCTGGCACGACGGGCTTATAAGATGATTCTCCTTTTTTAGTTTTCTTTGGCTTAACTCGATGGACCTTCAATGAACGAAGTCTCCCCAATGGGTCGTTCTGTATATAGAACAGGGTTATTATATTTCGAGAAATTCTACAAAAGCCCTTTAACGTTGTCAAGAAATAATTTACTATCTCATTCAGGGATGGTGAACACTTCGGCCTTTAAAGCGAGGAGTGTTTAGTTAACCTGAATCCTGCGTGACTTTGTTCAGTAAAACGAGCATATGACTCATAGCTGTTCAAAATCCAAAAATGGTCT
>JASEIE010000421.1 GCA_030024065.1 Thermodesulfobacteriota bacterium | reverse complement strand
CGAGGGTCTCCATCAGGCCGGAGTTTTCAATACAGATGGCGGCCTGATTGGCTACGGTTGAGAGCATCTCCTCTTCCGACTTCGAAAAGGTCCGGGGATAGGAGGTGTAACAGTTGATCACACCGATCACTTTCTCCTTGATGCACATGGGGACGCTGAGCATGGAGACCAGGCCTTCCCTTTTCGCCAGTTCCTTTTCTTTATAGAGGGGTTCGTTGAGGACATCGAGAATCGCCATGGGACGATTGTGAAGGGTGACATGCCCTACCACCCCTTCTCCAAGACCGAGGCTTCTCTCCTTCAGATATTCCTCGCTGATACTCTGGGTGGCCTTCAGCTTTAACTTTTGATCCCTTTCATCGAGAATCCAGAGGGAGCAGATCTTGGAATCCATCACTTTGGCGGTGACCGTGACGATCAGCCGGAGCACATCTTCGAGATAGAGACCGGAGGCAATGGCCTTGCTGATCTCCAGAAGGGCGTTGATCTCCCTGGCATCAGAAGTCATTTTCGTCTCTGGCAAACGTTTTTTCCTCCTCTATCCCGCTATCATATATAATGGAATCGTAAAAAGTCGTCATTCCCGTGAAAACGGGAATCCAGAGAATTCTAACTACATGAAAATACTGGATTCCTGCTGGAGTTTATCCCGATGAAAATCGGGGCAGGAATGACAGATAATAGACTTTTTACTACACCATCATATATGAAACCTGTCTTTTTGCAAAATAAAAAAGGAGACATCAAACATCTCCCTACCAGTTGCAAAAAACGATATCGAAAACCGGGCGGGGGTGTTAGAAAAGCCTTGCAGCGGCACCTTTGGAAGTTGGCTACATGCGTTTTTAGGCAAAACTGGGGATTCACTTAAAGTGAAATCCTACGTAACCCTACCTTTTCTAAAAATCCGCAATTGCAAGGGTTTGGAAGCACCCCCGTCCGGGTTTCGATATTGCAACATCTGGGTCTCCTGATATCCCCTTTTGGATTGAGCGCTATAAATTTAAAGTCTCTTTCGTGTCTTATACCCAGCCCCTCAGCTTGCAGGCTTCTGCCACCCTTGCCACAGAAACGAGATAGGCGGCTTGTCTCATGTTGACCTTCTCCCGTAAGTACATCTGGTGGACTCCGTGAAAGGCTCGGGACATTTTTTCGTCAAGCCTTTCATGAACTTCTTGCAGCGGCCAGTAAAAATTATACGCGTTTTGAACTTGCTCAAAATAAGATACAGTCACCCCCCCTGCATTGGCGAGAAAATCAGGTAGAACAAAGACCTTATTCTGATGAAGGATTTCATCGGCCTCCGGTGTGGCTGGCCCGTTGGCCAGCTCACAAGAAATCTTGCACTTGATTCGATCTGCATTTGTCGCTGTAATCACATTTTCAAGGGCTGATGGAAAAAGAACGGTTACATCCAGTTCAAGTAGTTCTTCGTTGCTAATGCTCTCGGCTCCTGGAAATCCTTCGAGACTCCCGGTTTTAAGCTTGTATTCCACCGCCTGTTTGGGATCTAACCCTTTGGCGTTTAAAATTCCTCCCTTGGAGTCCGAAGCTGCCACCAGTTTAAGTCCAAGAATCTCACAGCCCAGGAGAGCGGCGTATTGACCGGCATTGCCAAAGCCCTGGATCGCCATGGTCTTATTCTGGAGATCAATATTCAATTTTTTTGCAGCTTCGCGCGTGACATAAATGCCACCCCGTGCCGTAGCATCTCCTCGCCCCTCTGATCCTCCAAGGGGAATCGGTTTACCTGTGATGACACCGGGCTGGTGGTGCCCTACCAACGTCTCATACTCGTCCATCATCCAACCCATAATCTGGGGAGTCGTATAGACATCTGGAGCAGGCACATCTTTAGAATCCGATATCATTGAGGCGATTGCCCGAATATAGGCGCGAGCCAAACGCTGTTTCTCGGCTTCCGACATCTCTTTCGGATTGCAGGTTACGCCTCCCTTTCCTCCTCCCAGGGGAATATCCATCGTAGCCGTTTTCCAGGTCATCCATGCAGCCAGAGCGCGAACTGTGTCAATGGTTTCTTCCGGATGCCATCGGATGCCGCCTTTCGCAGGCCCCCGGGCAGTGTTATAATGGATACGATACGCATGAAAAATTTGAACGCTTCCGTCATCCATTTGAACGGGAAGCGTTACATGGAGCTCTCGCTGAGGCCACCGGAGCAGATCATGGGTGGCCTGGTCTAAACCTAATCTCTCTGCTGCAGCATCCAGCTGCCACTGTGCAATCGTAAAGGGATTCAACTCTGACATGTCTTCTTCTCCTTTTTTGGGATTAATAAAAAAAGGCGCCAAATTTCTTTGACGCCTTTGTCTTCAATACCCCGTTGTATTGATGGGTAAAATTTTTAATATAATAATTTATTTTTGTCAAGGAAATTAGATGAGATTTCGTAATCCCTCAGTTATGGGGGAGATTTTTATAATATATGTAGCGCCCTCATTTAT
>JASEIE010000420.1 GCA_030024065.1 Thermodesulfobacteriota bacterium | reverse complement strand
ACCCGCCTGGCCAGCCCATCCTGAGTGGCTGGCGAAGTTCTTGAAAGTGTTAGGGACGAAGATTGAGCCATAGAGCAAATTAAAAAGGCTTAGGTCTTAAATCTCTATGAGGAAATATGGGAACCGCCCCGCTTTTTCGTTTCGAGAATTTGAGAAAAGAGAGATGGCAAATCTGAAAATCAAAGGAATAAATGATAGCTTATATAATGAGCTGAAAAGGATAGCTGCTGAAGAGAACCGTTCAGTCAGCCAGCAAACGCTTTTCCTTGTCAGGGACTATATTGCAAAAAGGCAAAAGGTGCGGGGAACGAAAAGTCCAGTTCAGGTATTACTTGATCTGTCGGGATCCTGGAAAGAAGATCGAAAGACTGAGGAGATCATTTTGGAAATTAGGAAGGCGAGAATAAAATAAAATCTAACGTTGGTCACCAATAACGTAAAGCATTTTAAAAGAATTGAAGGCTTTCAAGTAACCAACTGGATAGATGAATGAAGCCGGGTATGGCTAGACAGAAACTTACAAAGGCTAAAGAGTTTGATAAGAAGTTTGATAAGGGGGGGGATATTTCTAAGTATTTGGATCTGTCGCGTGCATCCAGACCTGGAAGGGATCAAAGAAGGGTGAATGTGGATTTACCCAAATGGATGATTGAATCATTAGATAAAGAGTCCCGCCGACTCGGAGTAACACGGCAATCGATTATTAAAGTTTGGATCGCTGAGAGGCTCCAAAAGGTACAGGCCTAAATCATTCCCGGGACCATGTAAGAATCTATTAGCGTTATCTTCCGAAGAGGTGTTTGGTGGCAAAGTCAGGATCACTTGTCAGATTGACTCCTAATTTTCGCAGGCCGGCTTCGTCCCCTGGCGTGGGGATGTGGGTCATATGAACTTCACAGCCAGATAATTCTTTAAGCTTCTCAACTGCGATTTGAGCGGCTGGGTTCATGGTGGCACTGATGCTGAGGGCAATCAATGTTTCATCCAGATCGAGACTGACCATCTTGCCCTTCAATACGTCCTTCTTAAAGTGGCTGATCGATTCCATAATATTCGGAGGGAGAAGATGCATGGTATCAGGGATGTTTGCTAAATGTTTAACCGCATTAAGAACTAATGCTGAGGCCGCATGCATCAGAGATGAGTTCTTTCCAGTGACGATGGTGCCGTTCCCCAACTCGATGGCGGCGCCACAATAGATGCCTTCATTCCCTTTGCCATTCTTTTCAGCGTCTATAGCCGCCTGTCTTGCCGGTTGCACGACGATTCGATCTTCGGGTGTTGCCTCCAGGTCTTCCAGCAAGAGTTCCACCCTCTGGACGGTCTCTTTATCGACAAATCCAATGGCATATTCACAGGCATATCTGAAATACCGCCGGATAATCTCCTGGACCGCAGCTTTCCTCAACGTCTCATCATTGATGATTCCAAATCCAGCCCGGTTGACCCCCATATCCGTTGGCGATTTATAGAATGAGTGTTCTCCAGTGATCTTTTCGATGATCCGTCTAAGCACAGGGAATGCCTCTACATCCCGGTTATAGTTCACGGTCTTCTCATTATAGGCCTCCAGATGAAAGGAGTCGATCATGTTAAAGTCCCGGATATCGGCTGTGGCCGCCTCATAAGCGATATTGACAGGATGCTTTAGAGGAAGATTCCATATGGGGAAAGTTTCAAATTTAGCATACCCTGCGTGGTTCCCTCGCCGGTGTTCATGGTAGATCTGGGAAAGGCAAGTTGCGAGTTTTCCACTATTGGGTCCAGGGCCTGTGACGACCACGATGGGTTTGGTGGTATGGATATATTCATTGGCGCCATACCCCTCATCGCTCACAATAGTATCGACATCTGTCGGATATCCCTTGGTAAATGGATGGGTGTAGACCCGGATGTCTCTGCGTTCCAATTTCTTTTTAAATATAGTTGCCGCAGGTTGATTCTCATACCGGGTGATGACCACTCCGACCACTTCGATTCCCCATTCCCTTAGATCGTCAATCAGTTTCAAGGCATCCGAATCGTAAGTGATGCCAAAATCGGCCCTCACCTTTTTCCGTTCGATGTCCCCGGCATAGATGCAGAGCACGACTTCCGATTTATCTCGAATCTTCTGAAGCAGACGCATCTTCACATTGGGGTCGAAACCCGGCAATACCCGGGAGGCATGGTAATCAAATAGCAGTTTCCCCCCAAATTCGAGGTACAACTTATTATCAAAACGGGTGACCCGTTCGAGGATAGCCGCGGTCTGCTCCGCAAGATACTTCTCATTGTCAAAACCGATTTGTAAAGCCATGGTGTATGCCTTTCAATATTGATATGAGCGAAAAACAAGAATCCATTTTTTAAAGGTAAATTATTAAGGTAACACTTTATCATATATACTCACTTCATTTTAATGTCAATACAGTTCAACTATTGCAAATAAGGAGAAGTGAAGTGCAACTTAAAAGCTGCATTTTCTTATCATTATTCCAATATTCCAGCCTTCATGTGGTGGTTTGAAAGGGGGAAAACCGTCACATAAGAGATCAACCTCTCCCTG
>JASEIE010000041.1 GCA_030024065.1 Thermodesulfobacteriota bacterium | reverse complement strand
CCCTATGGCTGGCTCCAGGACCACCTCATTCGAACCTGTGTCAGAGAAGATGTTACCGAGATCCAACAAGCTCAAAGGATCCTGAACCAGGAACTCCGAAGATATAACCATCACCAAGTTCATTCCACCACTCAGGAGATCCCTTATCTCCGATTTCAAAGAGCTTTAAAAGAGAAATGGTCTCTCTTTAGAGAATTCAAAATCAAACCTCCTTTCCAATCGGTGAAAGATATTTTCTGTCTCAGAATGGATAGAATTGTAGACTCCTATAGAAAAATCTCTATTCACAATCTCCAATTCAAAGTCCACGCTGATCCAAGAAAACAGGTCAATCTTCGTATTTACCCCCTCGATGAGGAAATTTCCGAAATCCGATTTTGGTGTGAGGGGAAGTTAATCGATGTCCAAAAAGTCAAAAATTCTGACTTAAAAGGAGTGCACTTTTGAAGTTTAAACAGTGCACTTTTCAAGTTTAGCTAACAGCTTTTGGAAGAGCTAGGACCAATTTCCATTGACATGTTATTCCCTTTATTTTATATTCGACCCGTTCTAAAGCAAGTTTCTTGAACATGGAGCATGGCGAGGGATGTATTATGAAAATCCACGCCAGGCGTCTAAGGAGGCTTATTATGGCAGAGTTTGCAAAGCTTTTTGAGCCGGGCAGGATTGGTAAGATGCTAGTCCGGAACCGAATAGTTATGGCAGCAATGGGCACCCATTCTGTGGATTTCGATAGCCAAATGAATGATCGAACCATACACTATTATGGGGCAAGGGCCAAGGGTGGTGCCGGGTTGATCATCACTCAGGGCGTCGAATACCTTCCCGGAGCTCGCATTCCGCACATGCTATCAATTGATGACGACATGTTCATCCCACGGCTCACTCAGCTGGTGACCTTGGTTCATAAACACGGCGCCAAGATAGCCTGTCAGATCTCCCATACTGGGACGAAGATTCAGGCGCATCAAGAGGCCCTCGAGAAACCCAAGGAGGCAGGAATCCTAGGACCTTCTGCAGTTCATTGTGTGACATTCGGGGTTTTACCCAGAGCAATGACGAGGGAGGAAGTCAGGGACCATGTGGAAAAGTGGTCTGATGGTGCTCACCGGGCGAAGCGAGCAGGTTTTGATGCCATTGAGATCCATGGCGCACATGGCTATTTCCTGGGTGCTTTTCTTTCCGGTTATCAAAACAGAAGGACCGATGAATACGGGGGGAGCCTGAAAAACAGGGCGCGCTTTGCTTGCGAGGTCATTTCCCGAACGCGGCAGAAGGTAGGCCCTGATTTCCCCATCTTATTCCGTTTCAATGGATGCGACTTCATTGCGGGCGGAATCACTGTGGAAGAGGCTGTGCTCATGGCTCCGCTCTTTGTTGAGGCAGGTGCCGATGTGCTAGACATCTCTGCGGCCAATCAAGATACCCGCCAGTGGCGTGATCTTACCTACCTTTTCCCAGATGCGGCCATCGTCTATACCGCTGAGGCCATTAAGAAAGTCGTAAACGTTCCGGTGATTACTGTAGGTAAGATCGGCGACCCTGTTCTTGCCGACTCTATCCTGAAAGAGGGCAGGGCGGACTTCATCGCAATGGGCAGGGCCTTGCTCGCTGACCCAGAGCTACCTAACAAGGCCAAGGAGGGAAGGTTAGAGGATATTCGCCGCTGCATCTACTGCAATAACTGCCGATTGGGCCATGGTAAAAAGGGACTTATTGAAAAGAAAGGGGCTGGCCTAAGCTGCACGGTAAATCCAGAACTCCTCAGGGAAAAGGAGTTCGAGATCAAACTCGCTGCTAAACCCAAGAAGGTCATGGTCATCGGAGGTGGGTTGGCGGGTATGGAGGCATCGAGGGTGCTCAAAGAGAGGGGTCATAACGTCTGCCTCTATGAGAAGTCGGATAAGCTTGGCGGGCTCTGGAATACCGCAGCACTGGACCCAAGTAAGGCCCACTTCGCCACAGTAACTGATTACCTTTCACGAGGACTCCGAAAAGCGGGGGTGCCTACCTTCATCAAAAGGGAGGTCACCCCTCAGATTGTTTATAAGGAGAAGCCTGATGCGGTAGTGCTCGCCACAGGCGCTACTCCAAAGAGCCTTAATATCCCTGGGATAGACCGGGGGAATGTCGTCCAAGCCATCGACTTCCTTGCTGGGAAGGCCGAGGTTGGGCAAAGGGTGGTGGTTATTGGTGGGCGCTTGGTGGGGATGGAAACAGCGCTCATGCTGGCGGAGCAGGGCAAGAAGGTTTCCATTGTAACCTTATTTGGGCTTGGTGAGGATGGCGTTCCCTTGGAGAGGAACATCTTTGTCGTTCTCCGAGAGAGGCTTGTGGAACATGGAGTTGTCATTTATGCGAATTCACCGGTGCTGGAGATAGCAGAGAAAGGCATATTCTTTGCTTGGGAGAAGGAGCTTGGGTTTGTACCCGCAGATACCGTAGTGCTGGCTGTAGGCCTGAAGCCGGAGAATAACCTGGCTGAGGAGCTCAAGCGGATGGTCTCAGAGTTTTATGCGATAGGAGATTGCGTAGATCCCCGCAATGCCCTCGAGGCCATCAATGAAGGGGCAGAGATAGCTCGTAAAATCTAGGATCAATATCAGTTATCATCAACTTCTTATGGGGTGTGTTTTTTAATACCCGTGTCCTATATTTGGCTTAACAATTTGAAGACCTTTCATGATCCAATAAACCATCTGATCAGGCCGCCTTATAGTAAGATGACCTGGAACATGGGATTCTGAGGGAGACCCAGCACAAGGTCGATCCACACGTGATATTCTCTACCTTCTTCGTCATCACTTGAACTACGCTCGGCCTACTCTCCGCAGAAGATCTTCAACCTTAATAATCCCTCAATCATCTTTATAGAGATCCGTTTGAATTGGTTAGCTCCCTCCTTCCTACGAATAACAATTTCAATACCTAATTATGGTTACCTGACCTGAATGACACCTCATCATAACAAACATTTGCTCCCCAGATGGAATCAGGCCCTGCTTTCGGTCTTGACATTGGGCTGAACTTTACATTAACGTTTCTGTAAGAAATGTTTGTTTCGCTTTTGGAGAGAAATGTTCACTGGATTAAAGTATTTTAGGAAGGTGAAAGATGGCAAAGAACGTAACAATTGAGGAAAAGGACCTCGCCTACACCTTTGCCCAGAACGTGGTCAGAGTCAGGTATGAGGACCTGCCACACGAAGTAGTAGAGACTACTAAGAGGAGTGTGCTAGATACCCTGGGCGTGATCATGGCCGCCAGCGGCATGGTCCCCGGCATAGCTGAGATAGTGGAGCTAGTCAAGGAGACGGGGGGCAGGGAGGAAAGCACTATTGTAGGCTTCGGGGGACGTGTCCCAGCCTGGATGGCTGCCTTTGCCAACGCCGCCATGGGCCACGCTCTGGACTACGATGACCTCCATCACGGGGCCATGCTTCATCCTAGCAGTCCAACGGTGACCGCCGGTTTTGCCATTGCTGAGTGGCTTGGGGATGTGGCGGGACGCGACTTCATCACTGCTGTCGCCTTAGGGAACGACTTAGCCTGCCGGCTAGGGCTGTCGGTACCGCTGAAGGGCACTTGGCACAGCACCACTGTATTCGGCGTCTTCGCCGCCGCCGCCATTTCGGGCAAGCTGCTGGGGCTGGACGAGGAGAGGATGGTCGATGCCTTCGGCATTGCCTTCTGCCAAGCAGCGGGTACCATGGAGCTTCGGGAAGGGGTCGGCTCCAACATAGGCGGGATGCGAGATGCCTTTCCAGCCAAGGGGGGCGTCCTCTCCGCCCTGATGGCCCATAAGGGGATCAGCGGCGTTAAGAATTGCTTTGAGGGCAGGGCTGGTCTGTTTCCAGTTTATTTCGGTGGTGAGTATGACCGGGAGGTGCTGACCTCGGAGCTGGGAAAGAGGTTCGAGGGCGCTAATGTGGGCTTTAAACCCTGGCCCTCCTGCGGAACTACCCATATCTATATTGATGCAACCTTACAAATTGTCTCCGAGCACAAAATCGCCCCAGAAGACATAGAAGAGATAACAGCCACCGTAGGTGACTTCGCCCAGAAACTGTTTGTGCCTCTTGAGGGGAGGCGAAGACCTGCCACTACCCTCGACGCTAAGTTCAGCATCCCGTTCACCGTAGCTACCGCTGCCGCCCGAAGGAATGTGGTCATCAAGGACTTCACCCCGGAGGGCATTAAGGACCCGGACTCCCTAAAGATGGCGCAGAAGGTGGTACCTAGGTACGATGATGCCTTCACCACCCTTAAGGGCAGGCCGCCGGGAGAGATAGAGATAAGGACCAGACAGGGGAAGGTTTACCGAAAGCGGCTGGAGGTTCCTTATGGCCACCACACCAGACCCCTCGGCCAGCAGGACATCGTGAAGAAGTTCAGAGATTGTGCCCTCTATTCGGTCAGGCCCCTACCTCCAGAGAACGTGGACAGGGCCATCGAGTTGGTCAGTCATTTGGAGACGCTGAAAGATGTAGGCCAGGTGATCCGCCTGTTGGGTTAGGAGAGGATATCCACGTCTCAAATAACCGTGGTCGCATTGAGCAAAACGCATATCTGTTAAAATTAAACCATCCTCGCTTTATTTCCCGTTCCTCTAAGTTCTTTAAGGCTTTTTCGACAACCTCTCTATCTAAAGTATACGACCAATTCGGCTCCCATCGTGAATAGCCTCAAGTATTCCGACCGGCTCATGGCAGTCGCCAACGAGGTGGAGTTCGGTGGGTATTCCATTAAGTGATTTGAATAGCTCTGTGTTCGGTCTATAGATGGCGGCAGCAATGATGGTGTCTGCTTCAATGGTCTGACGCTCCCCCTGTTTATTACGAACGACCAGTCCCTTAGGGGTTATTTCCTCATATTTCACCCCAAGTAATATGGGGACTCCCATTGATAGCATTCCCTGTATAAACCTAGCTCTCAACTGGGGCATGGGGCGCTCTGCTGTGGTTTCCCCTGCGTGTACTGCGTTTTCTTGTTCTGGAATCTTATCGCCCGCGTCAACAATGATTACCTTCTTACCACTTTGGGCCATAAAATGGGCTATTTCAACACTGTGTAGCTTTAACCCCATAACAGCAACTTTCTTTCCAAAGGGTGCGTACAAACGTAGTAGTCGTCTTATGGTTGATGGCCCAAAAACCTTCATGATAATCATCCCCACGTACCAGAGGCTCCTCCGGAAACTGAACCCTCCTCGAACACGCTTTAGATACCCCTGCATCATATCCCCAATATCAGTCGCGGTGACAACGCTGTCTTTGTCGATGCCCGAAATCGCAGAAGTGGATGAGGTTGACCCGGTTGCCAGCACAATAGCATCAGGTTTAATTTCCTTAATGAACGTCGGGTCAACCTCCTTCCCAAGCTCAACCTTAACGCCGAGCTTCCTTATCTGGGTCGCCAAGTAATTGGTCAAGGCCTCACCCTGTTCCCTTAAGACCGAAGCCAATGCGAGTTGGCCGCCCAGCCTGCGCCCCCTCTCATATAGAACTACGTGATGCCCTCTCAGTGCTGCCACTCTTGCCGCTTCCATTCCACCCGGTCCGCCGCCGACTACGAGAACCTTTTTGATTTTCTCTGCCGGTTTGATTTCGTACTCATACTCCTTCAAGAAGCTGGCATTTACCGTGCATTCAAGAAGTGCCTGGCAGTTATTGCAGCGTTGGCAAGGCGCAATATCATCCAACCTGCCTGAAGCTGCTTTATGGGGTAGCTCTGGGTCGGCGATCAGCCTTCTACCCATCGCTATAAAGTCAACCTTTTTCTCCCTGAGAGCTCTTTCGGCCAGTTCGGTGTCGATCATGCCCACTCCGATTACCGGTATGTTGACCACCTTCTTGACCTCAGCTGCCCAGGGAAGGGCAAACCCGATTGGTTCCAGTTCCACGGGTGGCCATTGAGTTACGTCAAGAGCATCAATCTGTCCGGTTTTTTCCAGCATTTGAGCCAATTCCGCTGCCAGTTCTGGCGTGATGCCTCCCTTGACACCGCCTTCCTTACCACTCATTCTGCACCAGACTGGATAGTCTTTTCCCACCACTTCTCTGACAGCAATTACGACTTCGAGCAGAAATCTTGCCCTGTTTTTCAGGTCACCGCCATACTTGTCCTGACGCCTATTATAGTAAGGAGACAGAAAACTGTTTAGAAGGTAGCGATGGGCGGCGTGTATCTCTATACCATCAAAGCTAGCTTTTTGAGCGCGGCCGGCTGCTCTGGCAAAAGCATCAACCGTCTCTTCGATTTCGGCAATGGTCATTTCTTTAGGCGGGGGATAATCTGCTCGTACGTGGTCTGGCGGCCTGGGAACCGCTGAAGAGGCTATCGGCCGCAAGTTGGCATTGCCTATGAAGGCCGAAGGGCCAGCATGATTGATTTGCACTGCAGCTTTGGCGCCATGTTTATGAATCACCTCGGCTACTTCGCTAAGTCCTGGAAGGAACCTGTCATCCTCGATGAGTATCCGATATTTTCCGCTTCTACCCAGAGCCCAATTAACAGGGGTGTTTCCGATTATGATCAGGCCCACCCCACCCTTGGCACGAGCCTCATAAAAGCCCTTCGTTTTCTCGGTCACGAAGCCTTCCAGGGTGGGTCCCATGCCTGCCATCGCCGGCATCACGATACGGTTCCTGACGACCATTTTCCCTATTTGACCCGGTTCAAAGAGTTTCTTAAAACGAGGTTTGTTATCCATTCCAAATCTCCTTTTTTTATCCGAGCCATCATATCATCAAGTTGACTAACAAGATCTCCCCATACCTCACCTTGCAGGCGGGGTCAAGGGGCACAATATAAATATCCATGCTTGTTCAAAATAGGATTTTATAGTTTGAGCCCACTCTTGTCCAAGATAAGTTTTGAAAAAGAAAAGGCTCTCTGTTATTAAAGTGATAGATGATTTCTGGCAGGAAATTCCATCACACATAAAGGAGGGCCTCCGATAATTAATTTTCTTAGCATATTCAGCCAGCTCTTACAACTTTTTTTTGAGTCGAGTTCCAATACATGGTGAAACAAACCCATACTGAACGTCCCGCCCAAGGATTTACTTGCTGGAGTCAATTTGTCTCCATACTGTTTTGTCAATTGGGTCACGCCCATTCCCTCCGGGAGATCACCAGAGGTCTCCGAAGTTGCGAAGGCAAACTCATACACCTAGGCATCATCGATCAAAGCTATCGTACCCTGGCTAATCCTAATGGACACCGTCCCTGGTCAACATGGATTCGACCGCCATTGATTTGTGTCAGAAGATGTTTGATTAGACCCAGATGTTGCAATATCAAACCCGGGCAGGGGTGCTTCCAAACCCTTGCAATTGCGGATTTTTCGAAAAGGGGGGGTTACGTAGGATTTCACTTTAGGTGAAGTCCCGGTTTTGCCTAAAAACGCATGTAGCCAGCTTCCAAAGGTGCCGCTGCAAGGCTTTTCCAGCACCCCTGCCCAGTTTCGATATTGTTTTTTTTGCAACTGGTGGATAGACTTGTTTTCGCAACACCAAAGAGGCCAATAAACTGCATCTGCTTTTGGATCACGAGGGCTATCTTGAATGACAAGCGACCTGGCTCGCAATATGTGATGCGAATATTAAACCAAAATAGGGTTTGGCATGGAGATGCTCTTCTTTTTGTGAAGAAAACCTACCCTGAGAACCTCCTACGGTCTCAAAGAGCGAGTAAATTGGGAAAGAGAGCCTTTTTTAGGCTCATCAAGGTCTAAATAGGAAATCTAGCAATTAGAGGGTGATCGGGGTTTTCACGAAAACAGGGGTAATTTGAGCTGATCGAGTAGCCGGTTTGATGTTTTTTCCATTTGCCTTCCGTGAGTTTTTTTCAAGCGTGAGAGCGTGGTCAGGAGCTTTGCCGAATCGACCAGGAGGCTTGCGAACTCGGCAAGAGACAAACTGTTGATGAAAAGAGATTTTAACATGAACCGGTTTTTATCTTCATTGAACGCTGGTTCGGCAAATGGTCTGGCATATTGAAGAAGTTTTTGCGCAAGACTTGTGTGAAGTGGTTGAGCGCCGAGATAAGTTTCGTGGATTTCAGGAGAGAGCCAAAATTCTTGCGGACAACAAGACGAAAAAGGGCATTGATAGCATTCTTGTCCCTCATCGGGTTTTAGATAAAGGTGTTTTTGATTTTCCCAATCGAAAAGTTCATGACGAAGACGTTGCCCCCAGAAACAAGTTGGGCAACCATCTAGTTCCAAACCAAAATCCTGTGGCGGCTTCATGGAAGCTCGAACGCGAGTAATGAGAGCGATTTTGTGTCCCGATCTAAGATCGGGATTGTTTTTTTCGTTCGGCTTGGAGATATCCCATATCCGCAACAATCATCGGTGCGGGAAGATACTGTGGCCGGAGAGGAATCATTTCAGGCAATACGTCACCATCACCCGCATTTGCTGATTTTACAATGGTCACAGCGGGAATAGACCAAATAGGTGATTGATTTAGGAAGAGAATACGAAGCGTGTGTTTTTTGTAACCGACGAACCATTCAGATTGGCCAGATTTTTTAGTGCGATGTTCTTTAGCCGCTTCCTTAGCTGTAAAAAATCGCGGATGATCACAATGCTCATGGCAACCACACTTTTTTTTGTGTAGCCTTTTGTAGCCGCTTCAATGTCTGTGGAATCGGGAACGGTGATGACCGATTCAGGAACACCAACAATATCGAAAACCATTTTGAGATAAAGCTGATTGATTTGACGAAGGAGACTTGAGGCTCTTTGACGAAATCGACTCAAGACATCAAGAGAGGGAACTTGATTTTTGTTTTTGAGTTGAGCGAAAGATCTCCAATCTCTATGATGCTTCATCTCCTTATGAACCTGCCGAAATGAAACGAGGCGTTTGAGAGAAAGCAGGAGATGAATCCGATACAGCTGAGAAAGTTTAAAATCGGAATGTGGTCCTCTATCAGGGCAAGGAAAAGAAAGTTCGCGGTCGATCTTTTCATCCGGAATGATAGCCGAAATGTTCTCGAGTAATGGTTCCATGGCGCCTCCTGTCGAAAATATTATAGGTCGAAAATGAAGGATTTGCCAACTTTGAAAAAAATGAGATTTGTGAAACAATTTCAATGCCTTAAGTTAAAACCCCGATCACCCTCAATTAACATGGGAAAGAGTCTAATTTTTTTCTTGACAAATTTAATGCAAATATGTAAAACAATGTTCAAGATAGAAATATTCTGTTCTAAATGATTGAATATTGAGTCCCGACATTGAACTCAAAGGAATCGAAAACAGTTTTCACTATTGCCAAAATTTTCTCGCTCTTTTCAATGGAGAAGGAAGAAATAGGCATTCGAGAAGCGAGTCAAATTCTGGGTATTTATCCGAGTAATGTTCACCGACTTTTTTCGTCCCTAGAAAAGTGCGGTTTTCTCGAAAAAGACGAAAATCGACGGTACAGACTGGGAGAAAAAATCTTTGAAATCGGTTCCCTGTATCCTTTCAGCTTTCCCCTTAGAAAAATTGTGCGGCCTCATGCGGAAGAATTAGCAAAAATACATAACACAGGGGTACATTTTGGGATTCTCAGTAAGCACCCGCCTTATTCAGTCATTATCATTGACCGAATCATTAATTTTGAATCCTCTTCTCAAATTCATCGTATTTCTTATAATATCCCTGTGCACACCTCTGGAGTTGGCAAGGCGATCCTCGCCTTTTTGCCTTTAAAAGAGAGAGACGAGATTCTCGCAAGTTTAGTTCTAACGAAATTTACAGAAAATACTATTACCGATAAGAAGCGATTGCTTGCAGCTCTCGAGAAGATTAGAGAAGATGGATATGCAGTCGACAGAGCGGAAACACACCTTAATATCTTTTGTGTGGCAGCGCCAATATTCCAAAACGAAAAAGTAGTGGGTTCTTTAAGTTTAACCGATTCCGGTGGAAGGCTTAACGAGAAAAAGTTTAAGGAGGTCGGAAGGGCACTAAAAGAAAGAACTGAATTTATATCGAGACAGCTTTAGCCACTTGTTTTACAATGTTACGGTCTATGCCCCAAAAAGGGGTAAACAAATTCTACTTCAAAAGGAGGATAGTGGAAATGGACAAAAAGGGGAGATTTCATGTAAGCGAAGTGAACTTTTTTGAGCAGGTGCGGAAAGAGATGATTATTCCCAAAAGAGTGTATGTGACAGATGAAACACTCCGCGAAGGTGAAGAGACACCAGGCGCCACGATGAGTGTAGATGACAAAGTAGTCATTGCAAAAATCTTGGAGAAAATGGGAGTTTATGAAACGAACGCAGGGTATGTGGGTTATATCAAAGACCATGACGAAATTGCGAAGAGGCTTAAAAAGGAGTGCCCTAAATTAAAGACCAGCTGTTATATTCGGGCCTTTGGAAAAAAGGACATGAAGGAAGATTTAAAAAAAGAAGTTGATTTGGCATTAAAATTAGGAATAGACCAAGTAGGCATCTTGATCCCGATTTCCGATTATCAACTTAAAATAAGAAAGACATCCAAAGGAAAAGTTCTTGAAGATTCAATCAATGCAATTGAAACGGCCAAAAAATGCGGAGCATCTATAACCTACGCCCCCTATGATACGACGCGAACGGATTTGAATTACCTGAAAACCTTATTGACCTGTGGCGTTCAGGCAGGTGCCAACCGTGTTCTCGTCTATGATACATTGGGAGTTATGAATCCCCAGGCAACGTTCTTCTGGATAAGCGAAATTAGAAAGACAGTAGCCGTTCCTATACAATTCCATGCCCACAACGATTTCAACCTTGCAGTGGCAAACACCTGCGCGGCTGTCATTGCTGGGACAGAGTATATTGACATCGTGATTAACGGCCTTGGAGATCGAGCGGGCAACTGCTCCTTTGAGGAAGCCGTCATGGCCTTGGAAGGATTGTACCGAATCAATACGGGAATAAAAACGGAGGGACTCTTCGATTTGTGCAAAGAAGTTGAAAGGATTACCAGTGTTAAAATACCGCAAAATAAGGCCATCTGCGGTCAAAATACATTTATCCATGAATCTGACATCCATGTTCATGCGATTGTATCAGGTAATGCAGCAGCCTTTGAGCCTTATGAACCCTCTTTAGTGGGGCAGAAAAGAATCGTCTATTTTGGAAGTACGACGTCAACAGAGTCCATTGAGATGAAGGCTGAAAGAATGGGAGTAAAACTAACCCCGACTCAAACTCAAACCATTATGGAAAAAATAAAAGTGAAGATTAACGAGAGGGGCTATGCAACTGAGGATGAGGTCGAAGGGTTTTTTAAGGCTTTGAAAAAATAGAGAGACAGTCCATAAAATTCTAAAGATCCTGGGCAATTTTCTCGATTTATCCATCTCAAAAAGAGATTTCCCCCTTGCGAAGCGCCCCGCCCACAAGGCGGGGCGTATAGGGGGCCTGTTGGTCAAGGGGAGAAAGGGTGTTGTTTTCTCCTAGTCATTTTGTCTTTAGGGAAGATGGGCAAAAACTTCATCGCTTTGTTGGGAGCGCAATTATTCGTTACTTTCGGGGGGCTCACGATTCCCCCGTTAATCCCGTTTCTCCAACCCAAGTTAGAACTTAGCTACACTCAAGTGGGCTCACTGATGACTTTTCTGTACTTCGGAGCCATGATCACGTCCTCTCCCGCCGGTTGGTTAACGGATAGGCTTGGCGTCAAAAAAATGATTCTTTTGTGCCAGGTATTCATGGGAGTTTCGGTTGTTCTGTTCAGTCTCATCGAGAATTATCTGGCGGCCATTACTTTAGTGTTCTTTATGGGACTCGGATACGGCATGGTGAATCCTCCAACGACGAAAGGAATCATGCTGTTGGTAGATAGAAAAAATAGAGGTTTTGCGATGAGCCTCAAACAAACCGGTGTTCCAATCGGAGGCGCAATGGCCGCCGCCTTACTACCACCTCTGGCCTTACTTTTCTCCTGGCGTTTCTCCCTCGTCATCGCTGGAGTCATTGTTATTCTTGCAGGCTTGCTGTTAACCATTTTATATCGGCAGGATCGAGAAATGCTACCTTCCTTTCCTGTCGACGCTGAAGAGACCTTTCCGGGGGATTGGAAAAGGATTTGCAGAAATAAGAATTTTATTCTACTAAGCACTGCCGGTGCCTTTTGCTCTTTAGTCCAAACCGCTTTGGTCACTTATCTCATTCTTTATTTAAAGGATGTAAAGAAGTTTGATTTAATCCTGGCCGCATTCTGCTTGACGCTGACGAATATCGGCGGGATTTTGGGCAGAGTCTTTTGGGGGATGGTGAGCGATCGGCTTTTTAAAGGGTCCAGAAAGATTGTCCTGAAATTACTGGTTTCCTTGATCTTTCTCCTATCCCTTGTTCTTGGGCTGAATATTGATTTACCTTCATCTATAATTTATTTTCTCCTTTTCATTTTTGGTCTTTCGGCGATTGGTTGGAACGGGGTTTACCATGCGTTTATTGGAGAGCTATCCGGAAAGGAACTGGTTGGAAGAGCAACCGGTTTATGTATGACAATCGTCTTTATTGGAAACCTCGCCGGACCCTTCCTTTTTGGAAAAATCCTTGACATGACCGGCTCCTACAACCCATCCTGGTATTTTTTAAGCGCAGCCATGGTGGGGGCATTTATCTTTTTCAGTTTGGTTCAAGAAGAAAAAATTTCTATCACTTTGACGAGGAGAAGCCAATGGGAATGACAATTACCGAAAAGATCCTTGCCAACCATGCCGGGTTAAAGAGTGTAAAGCCTGGGGATTTAGTGATGGCTCGCATAGACCTTGCTTTGGGCAATGACGTGACCGCGCCCATCGCGGTGGATGAATTTGAGAAAATTGGCGCAGAGAAAGTTTTCGACGAAGAAAAGGTTGTATTCGTTCTGGATCATTTTACACCCAATAATAGCGTCCAAACCGCCCAACAATGTTTAAAACTTAAAAAGTTCGCTGGGAAATATGGTCTAAGCCATGTGTTTGACGGGGGAAGAGTTGGAATCGAACATGCCTTGCTGCCAGAGATGGGGATGGTTCTTCCAGGCCATCTGGTGATCGGAGCGGACTCCCATACTTGTACCTACGGGGCTCTGGGGGCCTTCTCGACAGGGATCGGAAGTACAGAGCTTGCTGCGGCGATGGCCATGGGAGAAATCTGGCTAAAAGTCCCTGAGACAATCAAGATCCGTTACGATGGCCGCCTCAGAGAATGGATTACTGGAAAAGATTTAATTTTATATACCATCGGAAAGATGGGTGTGGACGGAGCACGGTACAAAGCTATGGAATTCACTGGAGAAACAATCCATCAACTGTCCATGGATAGCCGATTTACCATCTGCAATATGGCTATTGAGGCCGGAGCAAAAAACGGAATCATGGAACCTGACGAGACGACACTGGAGTACGTCCAAAAGGTGAATGTTCAGAGAAAGGAATTCCAAATTCTGAAAAGCGATCAAGACGCTGCTTACAGTACCACCTTAGAAATTGATTGTACATCAATGCCTCCGCAGGTCGCTCTTCCTCATTCTCCAGGCAATGTAAAATCCGTCAATGATATTGGAAGGATTCCTGTGGATCAAGTCGTGATCGGGTCGTGTACCAATGGAAGGATGGAGGATCTGAGGATCGCTGCCAAAATTTTAAAAGGAAAGAGGGTGGATAGGAATGTGAGACTGATCGTCATCCCAGCGACGCCCCGTATCTACCAACAGGCCATGTCCGAGGGTCTCTTAGATATTTTTGTGGAGGCGGGAGGGGCGATTTGTCCTCCCAGTTGCGGGCCTTGTTTTGGAGGGTCCATGGGACTTCTGGGAGAGGGGGAAAGATGCGTCTCAACGACCAATAGAAATTTTCTCGGCCGGATGGGACATGTCAAGAGTGAAGTCTATCTTTCTAGTCCAGCCGTAGCCGCCGCTTCTGCAGTGCAAGGCAGGCTGGCACATCCAGAAGAAATGATGTAAAAGGGAGGGAAAATGAAGGGAAAGGTTTGGAAATTAGGAGACAATATCGATACGGATATTATTATTCCCGGCCAGTATTTAAATATATCGGATCCTCAGGAATTAGGAGAGCATTGTTTAGAGGGAATTGACAAGGAATTCTCAAAAAAAATCACTCCCGGGGATATGCTGGTCGCAGGAGAAAACTTTGGTTGTGGCTCATCCAGGGAGCATGCTCCCTTAGCCATCAAAGGGGCGAAAATTTCCTGCGTCATTGCGAAAACCTTTGCCAGGATTTTTTATCGGAATTCAATCACGATTGGTCTTCCGATTATTGAATGTCCGATAGCCGTTGAAAAAATTGAAAAGGAAGATATGTTAGAAATTGATTTTGGTCGAGGTAAAATATCGAATGTTACAAAAGGAGAGGAGTATCCCTTCTCACCTTTTCCGCCTTTTTTAGAAGAAATCATCCAGAGCGGGGGACTGATCAATTTTACAAGAAAGAAACTTCAGGAAAGGCTACGCTAAAAAAGGAAATCATGTCTTGCACGGATAGTATTTGTTCGTTTGTCAAAGACGCGGAATTTGGCAACCTGCCGCCTGCCGTGATTGAGAAGGCCAAAGAATGCTTCATCGACTGGTTCGGTGTCGCCCTCCTTCCATTCTGGAAGGCAAAGGAGGCTTTTTAGAGCTTTTTTCTAATCAACAATACGATCGCGCCAATTGGTACCATTCGTTTGGAGTCGAATTTGAAATTCTGAAAAATTCATTTAAACCTCATGCAGCTTGCCTGCTGACACATCCAACCATTGATGCGGCCAAAGAAATTTTGTCCGAGCACCATCCCAAGCTGGAAGAGATTCAGGAAGTGATTTGTGAAGTGTCCCCGCTTGCAGCGGATGCGGCCGGCAATGAAAACCCAAAGACAGGATTAGAAGGAAAGTTTAGCCTTCCTTTTTGCGTGGCCATCATCTTAAAAGAAGGAAAAGCGGGAGAGCGTCAGTTTCAGAATAGTCTCGTAGGAGATTCTACCATTCAGAATTTAATGAAGAGAGTAAAGGTTATTCCTCGGCTCCGAAAGCCGGTTACATCGGCTACCGTTCAAGTCGTGATGGGGCAGGGGGAATCTTACAGAAAGGAAATCGAATATCCACAGGGTCACCCGAACAATCCCTTTCGTCCCGGACAATTGGAAGAGAAATTTAAGGATTTAACCGTAGGAATTGTAGGAGAAAAAAAAGCGTTTGGACTCCTTGAAAAGTTAAATAGACTGGAAGAAGTTTCAGATATAAATGAATTAATCGCTTTTTGCTTCTAAAGATGTGTTCATCCTATCCTAATATAAGGTATTTGGTAATAAATAAAAGAAGAGGCAATTGAAGAATTTAGTCGAGAGGCAATGGATTGACGTTTCCAGGGCGGGCAGGATTTAAAAAGGAATGAATTAGCCCTGGGCTGTATAGTATTCAAGGAATTGGTGAGGGGGTGAAAGAGGTAGAATTTGCGGGTCTGGAACGGCTTAAGGAAAGAGATCTCCTTTGGTTTGGTAAAGAGATAGATGCAATAAGACGATATAGACCCATGACCACTTCATTCCCTCTGAACAAGGTTGAGGATAAATTTTGGTACCTTAGGTCCCCGGATGACGATAAAGCC
>JASEIE010000419.1 GCA_030024065.1 Thermodesulfobacteriota bacterium | reverse complement strand
TATTGCCGACGGATTTACCGATATCGCCCTCAATAAATGAGGGCGCTACACATAGTATGGATTACATCACCAGCGCCATCAGTGCCTTCTGAGTATGGAGCCGGTTTTCCGCCTGATCGAAGATGACGCTGTTCTTTGAATCGGCCACCTCGTCCGTCACCTCTTCTCCCCGATGGGCCGGCAGGCAGTGCATAAAGATATAATCCTCTTTGGCTCCCTTGACCAACCTGGGATTGACCTGATAGGGTTTCAGAATTTTGACCCTCTCCGCATGCTCTTTCTCCTTGCCCATGCTCGCCCAGACATCGGTATAGATGATATCCGCTCCTTTGACCGCTTCTTTCGGGTCGCCAATGACTGCCACCTCCGAACCGCTTCTCTTTGCCTCTTTTTTTGCGAGAGACACAACTTCCGGCTGGGGTTCATACCCCTTCGGACAGGCGAGAATAATATCCATCCCAACTTTGGAGCAACCAAAGAGAAGGGAGTGAGCAACATTATTGCCATCACCCACGTAGGCCAGTTTCAATCCTTCGAGCCGCCCTTTCTTCTCATAGATGGTAAAAAGATCTGCCAGTCCCTGACAGGGATGAGTGAAATCTGAAAGTCCGTTGATGACAGGCACTTTCGAATATTTGATCAGGTCGAGAATGGTCTGGTGGGCAAAGACCCTGGCCATGATTCCGTTCACATACCGGGAAAGCGTCCGGGCTGTATCGGCAATGGTCTCTCCCCGGCCCAATTGTAAATCGTTTGCGCTCAGATAGAGGGCATAACCACCGAGCTGCCACATTCCCGCTTCGAAAGAGACCCGGGTCCGGGTGGAAGGTTTCTCAAAGATCATGGCCAGGGTCTTTCCCTTTAGCACAGGGTGCTCCTGGCCGCGGATGAGTTGAAGTTTCAATAACTCCGATGTCTTCAGAATCTGCTCGATCTCCTCTCTTGTCAAGTCCTTCAAACTGGCCAATGATTTTCCTTTCATTTGAACAGCCATCTTCTATACCTCCCCTGAACTATTTCAGATTACCTCTAAAAATGTCATTCCTGCGAAAGCAGGAATCCATAAGCTTTTGACATTACTGGACTCCCGCCTACGCGGGAGTGACAAATTGTGAATTATTACAGGTTCCCTTCAGATATAAGATTTATGATTGTTGATTTTCCAATCGACAATCTCAAATCAAAAATCTAAAATTAAACGGCTCTTTCCCATGCGAGGCGGATCGCATCCCGCACCATCACTTTGGCCACCTCTCTTCGATACCTGGCGGTGGAGCGAATGTCATCGATGGGAGAAATCTCCTGAGCCGCCTGGAAACTGGCCCCTTCAATCAGAGATTCTTTCAGTTTCTTCCCTTTCAGAATCTCCTCACTTTTCCGTACCCTCATGGGAACCGCGGCGACAGCCCCCAATGCAATCCTGCACTCTTCACAGAGATCGTCTTTTCGAATGATTGCCACGGCAACGCTCACCTTTGAAAGATCTGCAGAGACTCGTCCCATCTTTTTAAAGGCGCTTCCGGCTCGGTCCGGCACTTCGTCCACCTCGACTTCCACCAGAAACTCATTCGGCCTGAGAACGGTCTTCCCGGGACCGGCAAAAAACTCTTCCAGAGGAAGAGTCCTCGCCTGTCTAACATCCATCAGTTTAACCTTACCATTAAAAACAAGAAGAGGAGGAGCAGAATCAGCAGCGGGTGATGCATTGCAAATATTACCGCCCACCGTTCCCATGGTCTGGATCTGAATGGAGCTGATCGACTTTGCCGCCTCAAAAAGGGCTGTATATCTCCTCCTGATGACCTGAGACCTCTCAAGTTCGCGAAAGGTGGTAAGAGAACCGATTCTCAGGCCTTTCTCCTCGATGAGATACCGTAAACCCGGAATCTTTGAAATATTTAACAGGTATTGCGGGCAGGCTTTTCCCGTCTTCATCTGAACCAGCAGATCCGTTCCTCCGGCGATGACTCTGACCTTCTCTCCGTAATCGGCGAGATATTGAAGAGCCTCATCGATCGTTCTTGGCTCGAGATATCCAAATTCCTGTCCGAGAATGTGGGTGTTGACCATCTTCCAAAACCTCAATGATCATTGGAAAATTAACAGTGCAAAATTAACAGTGAAAACCAATCCCATTCGAATTCAACGTTGCTAACTGCTAATTTTTGTATCACTTTAGCGCTTTGAAAAATCACCTCGCCTGTCATTCCCGCGCAGGCGGGAATCCAGACTCCGTCCCTGCGAAGGCAGGGAGCCAGAGACACATAAAACTGGATTCCTGTTTTCACAGGAAACCCTGGATTCCTGCTTTCGCAGGAAAGACAACCTTAAGAGACGCTCTATTTAGTGCCTTTTTTCAAAGAGCTAAATTGTTACCCAAACTGAAACCAAATGGCTTGGAATTTTGAACATTGGAATTTATTTGTGATTTGGTGCTTGCCTGCCTGCCGGTAGGCAGGGAATTTGGTGCTTACCCAAAAACAAACGGCTAAGGATGTACGGTTAAGGATTCAATCCATATCTCCTTTCTGAGCCCCTCCAAAACCTCCTCCACATC
>JASEIE010000418.1 GCA_030024065.1 Thermodesulfobacteriota bacterium | reverse complement strand
AATTTAGCTGAAAGCCGCCTCTTCCTCTCCATGAGTAATTATGGACTTGCCTGGCTTTGGCGTCCTGGTGTATTGGTGATTATGGCGCTCACTTTGGCGGGTGCATTTTATCCCTTCCTCCGGACCAGATGGCAAAAAAAGAAGGGAAGGGATGAACAGGAACCGCCGACCCCAAAGGGTGTGAAATCCAACGGCAAGAGAAAATTTAACGTTGGCTGGGCAACCGCCTTCAGTTTTGCCATTGTGGTCATTTTCATTTATGCATTATGGGAGAGCAGGCGTTTTGATTTTGCAACCGGTTTTTTCCCCTGGAGCATCGGGTTTCCCGTCCTGGGCCTTGCCATCATCCAATTCATCATGGACCTCGTTGGGAAAACAGGCACCCGTAGGGAGGATCAGTTGTCAGAGATGGAAGAGAGAATTGGGTTAACAGCGAAACAAGTCAATCGTCGTACAGCAGGTGTCTTCGGATGGATCATCGTTTATTTCTTGTCGACATGGTTGCTCGGTTTCACCGTTGGATTGCCCTTATGTACCTTTATCCAACTTAAAATCGGCGAGCGGGAGAAGTGGTCGCTTGCGCTAATTCTGACTGGGATTGCATGGGCCTTCATCTATAGCCTGTTTGAACGTCTCTTGCACGTTCCTTTTCCAACAGGCCAGCTCTTTCTCTGGTTAAAATTTTCTCCGATTTGAAATAGTCATAGTTTTTCGCAAGGGTTTTTGATTTTCAAGAATGGGCAGTTCTGAAGTAGATTTATCCATAACGGTACTGGACACCAAATCCACTTCCTGGATATTTCCATTTGATGGAGCCATAGATACAGGCAATCTGACAGGTGCCGCATTCCAGACAACCGGCAAATTCAGCGACCATCTCTCCCTTTTCCGCAAGGGAGTAGAGGTTTGCCGGGCAGGCATAGATACAGAACCGCTCCTTGCAGGTTTGGCAGATTTTCTGGTCCAAAAGGATATGGGTCTCTTTGTCGTTTTTAAAGGCATCGAGGGCCAACTTTTCGGTAATCTTCATCGAAACCCCTCTATGTATCTCAAGGCTTTAGCCTTGATTATCAATCCTGAAGGATTGAGTTACAGCAACTCCACTATATCTTCCTGAACTGCCACCAGTCTTTCAAGGTTTCAACGTTAAAAAATTCCCTTTTCAATTCCGCCATTTTGGTTTTATAGATTCCCTCTTTCGGGAGTTCATCCACCCACATCACCTTTTCGAAGAGATCACAGATCACCTGCGGATATTTCGTAAAGAGCCTTTCGTTCTCCAAAAGGGAAAGGCTGTTTTTAAAGGTGTTCATCTCCTTGATGATGAAACTTTCATTCAGGAGCCTCTCGTATTCAGACAGCGAGAAGGCTGAGAAGTCATTTCTTTCCTTGGCCCTTTTGATGGTTCGAGCCGCTAACACACCTGAAACTATGGCATATTCCATCCCCCTGACCGTGACCAGCATATTGAGCCCGAGGCCGGCGGCATCACCCGTCAATAACATCCCATCAGTAAAGAGTTTAGGCATTATATGAATACCGCCTTCGGTGATCAGGCGGGCCGAATATTCTACCACACTGCCTCCTCTGATCAGGTTTTTGATTTCTGGCCTTTCTTTAAATTGGTCCAGAAGCTTATAAACTTCCTCGCGGGGTTCTCTCCGATTGAGGGATTGAAGCCCAACGACCAATCCGAGGGAAAGGCTATCCCGATTGGTATAGAGAAAACCCCCTCCCATCATTCCCTTGGTAAGGGAGCCGATGAAGAGTTGAGCGGCTCCCTCGTCCTCTCCCAGTCGAAACCGGTCTTCGATGGTCTTCGCATCAAGCTGGATCACTTCCTTAAATCCCAGTGCAAAGTGCTGGGGCTGATAAGGTTTCCGGAGCCCTGCCTTCTCCGCCATAAACGAGAAGATTCCATCTGCGGCCACCACACAGTCCGCTCCGATCTCCTCATCACCGGCTCTGACCCCGATCACTTTTTCTCCATCTTTGATAAGATCATCCACTGTCTTCTGTGGAATGACAAAGCCTCCCTTTTCTGTGACAAGGTCAGCCAACCAGCGATCAAATTTTGCCCTGAGAATTGTGTAACTCGGGTAAGGCGTCTGATTGAATCGGTCGCTGTAGAATTCGAAGGTGGTGGAGTTGCTCTTTCCCATTGCGGTGAAGACCTCTTTTGTCACATGCCTCTCTAAAGGGGCCTGCTCCCAGATGTCGGGAAGATAAGGGAGAATGGGACGGAGATAGATCCTTCCTCCGGTCACATTCTTACTTCCGGAGAAATCGCCCCGCTCCAGGACAAGCACAGTCATCCCCGAATCGGCCAACTCATAGGCGCAGGAGAGACCCGCCAGCCCTCCGCCCACAATGATGACATCCACTTTTTCCATTATTCATTCACCGTGTAGTTCATCAATTGACAAGAGTCTGTGCATTAGATTTTAGAATATCACCCATCAATACTTTGACCATCTCTGCCCCTCTTATTTGAAGGGTCATAAATAGGAATCCAACCCTAATTACACATTTTTATCAAACGAGATTTTGGCAATGTATATAACAATTTGAATTTAAAAGCCTTTTTCATGTGTAACCCCTCAGAAGGTGTGAAAAAATTAATCTATACGTCTGTATCTCCCCGGGTAGAGT
>JASEIE010000417.1 GCA_030024065.1 Thermodesulfobacteriota bacterium | reverse complement strand
CTGTAGGCCGGCTTCGTCCGGTTGGCCATCGACCGGAAAGTCCGGGATGAGCCTCCGCAGGTTTTACAATGGTAGATACAGCCACGACAGGTGAAGACAGCGGTCACAGGATAGGAATACCAGTCGATAAAGGGCTGGTAACCAACGGGGTCCGCATATCTCACAACCTTCTTCATCATATGGCGGTAATCGATCGTAATATCATTGAGGTCTTCCGGCACATAGGTGAGGGGGTTGATCCGGATGCCGTTTCCCCCATCCCGATAGGTGAGATTGGGGATGTCCTTTAATTCACCCTTCTCTTTGATCGTTTGCAACAGCCGGAGAAGGGGTTTCTCCGTGGAGTCTCCTCTCATGACAAAATCGACGAAAGGATATTGACGGAGGATTTCTTCATGATAATAGGTGGCGGAGAGCCCGCCCAGTATGACGGGGATATCGGGATGAAACCGTTTGATCATCTCTGCCAGGGCCAATGCTCCCTGGACATGAGCCATCCAGTGGAGGTCAATGCCAAAGGCAAGAGGCTTAATTTTGCGGATGAGCCTTTCCACATCGAACCCTTCGTCCTTGAGCATCTTCAGGGCGACATTGATGATCCTGACTCTCAGGCCATGGCGCTCCAGATATTCAGAGAGGCTGGCAAATCCGATGGGGTACATCTCAAAGACAGGAGTGGAAGGGACGACATCGCTGATCGGACCGTATATTCCTGGCCTCTTTCTGAAATCGTAGCAGGTGGGGGGATGAAGAAGGATCAAGTCAATCGTTGCCATCTTAACCTTTTACCAAGAACCATCGAATCCATTTTCTCAATTCCGGGGGATTCCACCCTGGGGTCTCGGCGCTTCAACTCTTGGAGGAACGGATTTCTCCGTTTCCGGATATTTTGAACGGAAGGCTTCGACCATCTTTCCAATCTCAGGATGGTCTTTGATCTGCTCGCTGAGTGTGAGGAGATTGTGGGTGAATTCATTTCTGTCCTGAAGTTGTCTGAGGGTCTGTTCGGCCTCCCCTTTGACCTTCATCCTCAAGGCAATTGGTTTTTCAGAATCCTGGGCCTTTAAGGAGGCGATGAGATCCCTGATGTTCTGGATGAATTCCTCCGGGAGGCGTATATTATATGAACGGGCGATGTGCTGAATGCGTGAATAAATGGAAAAATTGTGCTGCAACCATGCGTCAATTTCCGTCACATCGGCAAAGGTGATCCTTTCTTTGAAGTTATTCAGGCTGGTCTCAAAAGATCGTTTCTCTGTGGAATTGAAGAAATTGGGTTCATTGGTGTTGAAGGCGAGATCAAGCCTTCCTCCATACATTCCTTTTGAAGCCATCTGAACGATCAAAGTGTTTTTGAGGACAGGAGGATAGGGAAGATTGATTCCCGTATGGCTGCCCACGATGAGATGAATCCCCGGAACTGTCTGAGCCATCTCCACATCTTTGGGGTAGCCTAAATGGCTGAGAAGGATGATCAGGTCGGTTCTGGGCTGGAGCTCTTTGACCATGTTCTGGGCTGTCTCGGTGGGGGGGCGAAAGATCAGACCTTTTCTCCTGAGATCGTACGGGTTTAAAAAGGCATCCGGAGAGATGAGACTGAAGATTCCGATTCTCAAACCATTTATTTTCTTTATGAGAGAGGTCTGGAAGAGCGGCTTGCCCGATGATTCATCGATGATATTGGAGGAGAGGAAAGGGAAGTTGGCTCTCTTCGATATCTCTAAGAAGAATTCTTTCCCGAGACTTAAATCGTCATCTCCGACGCCCATGGCGTCGTAACCCATGAGATGGAGACTTTCGATGATGAGCCTTGCTTTATCGGTGACCATCTTTATCTCATTTTCCGGAACAGGGGCTGAATATTTTTTAAATAGAAGGTCGCCCGCATCTAAAATAAGCAATTCCTTTTTCTCCCTCTCACGAATCTCTTTGATCCAGGTTCCTCTTCTGGCCAGACCGCCAAAACGAGTCCTCGGGTCTCAGGTGGGGCAGGGATCGATCTCACCATTAATATTATTGGTAAAGAGAATCGTGAGGATCCTGGGCTGTTTCTGGGCATGGGTCGGGAGGATACTGAAAATGAATAGAAGCCCAAGTCCCAATAAAAAAACAGCTATTGCAAATCCTTTAGCTTTCATTTACCGCTCCCTGATTCGAGTTAATCATTTTTTGTCCGGGGAATCACCATTTTCCAGCGCTATTAATTTTTATACCCTATTCACCCCCTGAAAACAAGTGGCTGCCATTAGAGTCAATGAATATGATCTCATTCTGATATCAAAGTGCTTGATCTTGCCATAGTTCCAAAGGCGTCACAAAAACGTGAAGGGACCCAGGTGTTTTTTTAACTTTATTATAAAAATCCCTGTTGAATACCGCTCAGCTCTGCTGGGGGGATGAAAACAGGGATTTTTATAAAGAAAAAGAAGGTTTGATTAGAGAAAAGCCCTCAAATTTTACTCTAAGAGCAGGAGGGGCGATCCTTCATGATTTCTATACAGGGATTGAAAAGATCCTTGAGGATATTGCCAAAGAGGTTGACCGAAGAGTTCCGTTTGGAGAAGGTTGGCACAGCGAATTTCTTTATCAAACGACTTGGACATTCCCGGGCTAAGACCTCTTTAGGTCCATGACATCTTCGATTACATAACCGCTTTTCTTTT
>JASEIE010000416.1 GCA_030024065.1 Thermodesulfobacteriota bacterium | reverse complement strand
TAATTTTTTTAAAATGTCCTTTCTTCTGCAATCCATCTTCAATGGTTTATTGGCCGGCTGTATCTATGCTCTTTTCGCCATGGGGTTGACACTGATTTACGGGGTTCTGAACTTCGTCAACTTCGCCCATGGAGAATTGATCATGTGGGGAGCCTATTTCCTCTACCTTTTTATGGAAAAGCCTTTTGGTTTCCCTCTTCCCATTGCCCTGATCCCTGCCCTCTGTCTTACCATCCTGCTTGGAATGGGCATGGACCGTTTTGCCTTCAAACCCCTCCGCCAGACCAATCGCCTCACCCTTCTCGTCGCCGCATTAGGTCTTTCTTTTCTTCTCAGGAATGGAGCCCAACTCTTTTGGGGTGCGGAGCTCAGGACTTATGGTTTTGAAATCAAGAGAGGGTGGAGAGTTCTAAATATGAGCATCACAACGAATCAAATAGTGATTATCATTACCACTCTGATCTGTGTTGCTATCGTCTACCTCCTTTTTCACAGATCGAGACTGGGGAAATCAATGAGGGCTGTCTCTGACAATCTGGAACTGGCCCGGGTAGCAGGGATCAATACAAAAAGGACCATCCAATTTGCCTGGATCATCTCTTCTGCTCTCGCATGCATTGGTGGAATCCTATTGGCTCTTGACACGAACCTCCAGCCGGGTATGGGCCTGATCAACTTGGTGAAGGCCTTTGCCGCAACCCTTCTTGGAGGAGTCGGGAATCTCTGGGGTGCTCTCTTGGGCGGAATCGTCATTGGCCTTGCTGAAAATCTTGGGGTTCTGGTCATCTCCACAGGCTACAAAGATGCAATCGCCTTTGGAATTATGGTGCTCCTCCTTCTGTTAAGGCCCCCTATTCTCTATGGCAGTCAGGAGTAAACATGGATCTCTTTCTCCATCTCTGGATCGTGATCCTCATCTACACCATCTTTGCAATGAGCCTCAATTTGGAGGTGGGTTATACCGGCCTCTTTAACTTCGGTCATGTGGCCTTTTTTGGAATCGGGGCCTACACCTCAGCTCTGTTGACGCTTCATCAGGTCCCTTTTGAATTAGCCCTCGTGGCGGCTTTAATCGCCGCAGGTCTCTCCGGTTTCCTCCTCAGCGTTCCAAGCCTCAGGCTCCGTGGCGATTATTTCGGTATTGCCACGTTAGGGTTTGGAGAAATGATCCGTATGGTTTTTCAGAATGAAGTATGGTTAACAAAAGGACCCATGGGGCTACCCGGAATTCCTAAACCGGTTCTCTTCTCCTATCGGTTTGCAACGCTTCCCCAATATCTTCTGCTCACCTTAGGATTTACCCTCCTCACCTTTTTTGTTCTTAGAATCATCATCAGAAGTCCTTTCGGCCGGGTTTTTAGGGCGATTCGAGAAGATGAAGTGGCAGCAGTCGCTCTCGGGAAAAATGTCTTCCATTTCAGAATCAAATCCTTTGTCATCGGTTCCGTCTTTGCCGGCTTGGCAGGAACCCTATGGGGGCATTATACCACTTATATCAGTCCGGGTGACTTTACTCTCCTGGAAACGATTCTCGTTCTCCTCATTGTGGTACTTGGCGGAAAAGGAACCGAATGGGGGCCTGTGTTGGGGGCAATCGTCCTTATCTTTTTTCAGGAATCCTTGAGATTTTTAAGACTCCCCGCTGAATGGACCCGTTACCTTGCTCCCCTTCAGCAGATGATTTTCGGCAGCCTTCTCATCTTTCTGATGATTTATCGGCCAGAAGGCCTCATCAGTGAAAAAAGGATAAATCGATGCTCAAAATGAGGGAACTGAATAAATCCTTTGGTGGAATTAGAGCCGTCTCCAACTGCACCCTCGCCCTTAAGGATTATGCCATCACGGGTCTCATCGGACCTAATGGGTCGGGAAAAACGACCCTGTTCAATCTCATCACAGGCTTTATTCCCCCTGATCGTGGAGAAATCTACTTTCAAGGGAAACGAATTGATGGACTCCTCCCCCATGAAGTGGCCATCGGGGGTATCGTCCGAACATTCCAAATCACCCGTATCCTGCCCAAGATGACTGTTTTGGAAAATATGCTGATTGCACCACCCCACCAAACTGGAGAGAAGTTTAATCCACTCTGGTTTAAACGAAAGACGATTAAAAAAGAGGAAAGTGAAAATCGGAAGAAGGCCTTAGAGCTTATTGACCTGATAGGGCTGTCCCATCTGAAAGACCAATTCGCTGAAAATCTCTCTTACGGACAGCAGAAATTATTAGAATTGGCAAGGGGGTTGATGGCAGACCCTAAAATGATCCTTCTCGATGAGCCCACCGCAGGGATCAACCCCATCATGATCAGAATAATCATGGAGTTGATCTTGAAGATGAAAGAATGGGGAATGGTCTTTTTTATCATCGAACACAATATGGATGTGATCATTAAGCTCTGTGAATGGGTCTTTGTATTGGATAACGGTGAAAAGATAGCCGAAGGAAGGCCCAAAGAGATCCAAAACGATCCGCGGGTGATCGAGGCCTATCTGGGAGTATAAAGTTCGGAATGGTTCCTTCGCCTGCCTGCGGCAGGCAGGGATGGCGAGAAGCCACCACCACCGACCGAAATTGTTGAATAGTCAACCAATAATAACGCTTGACAGTAATATCGGCTCCCGTTAATATTTGTTTATGCTAAAGAGCTTTCGTTGCAAAGAAACTGAGAAGGTCTTTCTACGGCAACGGTCAGC
>JASEIE010000415.1 GCA_030024065.1 Thermodesulfobacteriota bacterium | reverse complement strand
TCTCTCCAGGAAGAGGATTACTATTAATGGTCATCGCTGTCGCTTTGCTATTTGGCATGCTGGCAGAGGCGAAGGCCGCTCCCAATTTCAAGGGAAAGGTGATCACCCTTGTGATTCCTATTTCCGTTGGTGGGGGAACCGATACAGCGGCGCGCCTGATAAGCAGACATTTAGGCAAATACATTCCTGGTAACCCTGTCATCGTGGTCCGGAACATAGTAGGGGCTGCAGCATTAATCGGCGTCAATTATGCGTGGGCAGCAAAACCCAATGGCCTGACTCTTGTGCTAACAGATGGAAAGGCAAACATCCAGAACCTGGTGCGACCCAAGGGAACGGATTTCAAGCTGGAGGAGATGAGTCCTATCCTTGTCTCTGCGACCGGCACCGTTTTCTATGCCAGGCCAGGCATCATCAAGGAACCCAAGGACATATTGACAGGCAAAGGTGTGATTTCTGGCCTCGAAGATCCATCGGGAGGTACTGGCTTTAGTTTTGTTTGCGCCAAGGAGCTTTTGGGGGTTCGTTTCGAAAAGGAGGTTTGGGGATACCCTGGCAGCGGTCCTCGACGCCTTGCATTTCTGGCCGGAGAAATTAATTTATCTGTTGAGAGCTCGGTTGGATATAAGAGTTCTGTGAAACCTTATGTAGAAAGAGGTCAGGCTGTGCCGGTCTTTCAGAGCGGGATATTGGATGAAAAAGGAAATGTCATCAGGGATGTTCCGGACATTCCTACAACTCCAGAGATTTATCAGCAAATCCACGGAAAAGCGCCTTCCGGACTTGCCTGGGATATGTACAAGGTAATGGTGGCCGGCCGTACCTTCGGCAAGATGCTTCTCTTCCCTCCGAAAACGCCGGCGGAGATTGTTAATATTTATAGAAAAGCAGCCGTCGAGATGGTGAATAGTTTGGAATTTCATAATGAATCGGAGAAAATAGAGCCAGGTGCTCGTTATCTTGTCGGTGAGACACTCGCCCGTACTTACTTAGATGGGATTTCGGCACGTCCGGAGGTAGTCGAATTCATCAAAAAGGTTCTGAGTGAGAAGTACGGCATAGTCTTGGACTGAGCAAGTGTTGACCTTCAAATGGAGTGATGGAAGAGAATTTAAGAAAGCGGAGTGAACATCTGGCATAGGAAGGGCACAGGGCTATTATTTGAAAAAGGAGGTACTGAGGAGTGAAGAGTGAAACAAAAAAAACGGATTATGATGTGATTGTAGTGGGTGCTGGGAACGGGGCTCTGGTAGGAGCTTTATCAGCTCATGAGATGGGGGCAGATGTGGCTGTTCTTGAGGTGGCCCCTCGAGAGTCAAGGGGCGGTAATTGTTATTTTACGGGGGGAGGATTCAGAGTACCTCTCAAAGGCCTCGCGGAATTTCGTGAGTTGGTGCCGGATGTTTCTGACGCCGAAGCTAAACTCATGGATGTGGACCCTTATACCGCAGACCAGTTTTACAACATCTGGATGCGACTGTCAGACGGACTTGCTGACCCAGAACTTGTAGAAAAGGTGATCACGAATGCCAATCCAACAATTCGGTGGATGGGACAACAGGGAGTCGTCTGGGAACCCTATGTCGTCCGCGCCGTCCAAGTAAAAGGGCGGTACAAATGGGTTCCTGGGAATATTGTCATTGGAGCTAAGGGTGAGGGCGCCGGGCTTTCTGATATGCTTTTTGACAGCGTTGAAAAAAGAGGGATAGACGTGCACTATGAAACAAAGGCGATCAAGCTTCTCGTCGACTCAAAAGGTAGAGTTTGTGGGGTAACGGTCAAAGATAATGAGGGTTTTCGAGATATTCGGAGCAGGGCGGTTATCCTCGCCTGTGGCGGTTTTGAATCCAATCGGGAGATGCGAGCCAAATACTTAGGGAGCATATGGGAATTGGCCCGGGGCAGAGGTACAAGATTTAACATGGGGGTTGGAATTAAAATGGCGCTTGAGATCGGAGCCCAACCAGCAGGCCAGTGGAGCAAATGTCATGGTACCGTCATCGATTCTAAAGCACCTTGCTTTGGCGATCCGGCGATGGGTGACAAGACCAGCCGTGGTTCTTATCCTTACGGCATCATGGTAAATATCCACGGCGAGAGATTTGCCGACGAGGGAGAAGATATCCGGCAGTTTACCTATGCCAAGATGGGTGAAGCGGCTCTTATGCAGCCTCAGGGCCTGGCTTTCCAGATATTCGATTCTACCGTTGATGAGACCTTATTTGAGGCTCGATACAAACATAGCTCCAGTACGAAGGCAAACTCGTTTAAAGAGTTGGCCGAAAAATTAGGCATCAATGCATCGTCCTTGATCAAAACAGTCGATGAATACAATGCCGCAGTACAGGAAGGTCCTTATGATCCTTTGAAGAAGGATGGTAAGCATACGGTGGGAATACATCCCCCTAAAACAAACTGGGCGAAGAAGCTGGAATCTCCGCCATTTTTGGCTTATTCCGTGACAGGTGGGATCACTTTTAGCTACGGGGGGATAAAAATTAACACCAATGCCCAAGTTATCGATACTGAGAACAAAGTTATTCCTGGTCTGTACGCTGCAGGAGAGATCGTGGGGGGGTTGTTTTACCACAATTATCCTGGGGGAACTTGCTTAATGGCAGGGGCTGTATTTGGCCGCTTAGCCGGCATTGGTGCAGCACAGGAATAGGTGGTGAAGGAAGGTGGTTCGAGAATCAGGTGAAGATTAAGTAAAAAGAGGCAATTGAAGAATTTAGTCGAGAGGCAATGGATTGACGTTTCCAGGGCGG
>JASEIE010000414.1 GCA_030024065.1 Thermodesulfobacteriota bacterium | reverse complement strand
TATTTGTGGATACACAATGACAAAGTTGAAATACGTGATGCCTCTCATTTGCAGGGTAAAGGCGGTAATGAAACTGCAGAACTTATTCGACAGGAGTTGAGGGAGCCGAAAGCCCAGGTGGCTGCTATCGGACTGGCCGGTGAAAACAGGGTCTATTTTGCCTCCATCGAGCAAGGTAAGTCCAGTGCCAGCCGACAAGGGGTGGGCGCCGTTATGGGAGACAAAGGATTAAAGGCTATAGCTGTTCGTGGAACAACGGATGTCAATATTGCCCGACCGGCTGAATTTATGGAGGTGTGCAACGAAATACTGAGTTTCATACGACAGCGATTGGAAAATCCAATTAAACTACCAGATGGCATGCCGATCATTTTAGCCTATCTTGGGATACAAGAGATGAAACTAGAGGATGAAGAGTGGCATACCACCAATTTCGCCTGGGGGAATGCCCGCCTTCGTAGAAAAGATTTTTGGACGAAGGAAACCCATGAGAAATGGAAGGAGACTCAGGAAAAAGCGCTACAGCGGTTAATAGGTTGCTATAACTGCCAGGTTAGATGCGGCGGAACAATTTCCTTACCAGGAATTCAGACCTACATGATGAAATGTTATTCGAAACTTACTTATACAATGGCGGCCATGTCAGACCTTGATTTTGGTTTTAGAATCGCTCAGCGTGCTACGGAGTATGGAGTGGACGGATTCTCAGCCCCGCAAGTTATGGCCTTCGCCATTGAGCTTTATGAAGCCGGCATTTTGACTGACCAGGACATGGCAGGAATGCCGACCGGTGGCGAGGAGAGATTTTTCTGGTTACTTGACAGAATTGTTCGGCGAGAAGGGATTGGAGATGTTTTGGCCAATGGTACTCATTGGGCGGCCCAACAGATCGGTAAGGGCGCAGAAGCATACGCTCATAACAACATCAAGGGTCTTGAGCAGTTGCCTCTCAAGCTGGGAATGCTGAATCCCATTTATTTTCTTATGTATTGTACAGGCGAGAAGATAAACATTACCCAAATCGAGGGTCAGTTCCCCCAGGCTCCACATCTCAAGAGAGAGGACAGAGAGGAGTTTGTAAAGGATTGGTATCAGGTTCCCCATGAGAGGTTTAAAGAATATTTTGTGAATTGGGAGCCAGGGAGCTTCCCTTATTATCCACCACCGGAAACAGTTTGCGAAATCGTAGACTGGCAGGAGGCGATGCATTACATTGATGACGCGACCGGGATCTGCGCTGCTGTGTCATCATTTATCTTGAAGCCTCCATATCATATACACAACTTACCACTTATAATCTCATCGGCGACTGGGATGGATATCGATGAAGCCGGGCTATGGGAAATAACCAGGAGGAACCGAACCTTAGTTAGAGCCATTAATGTGAGACTGGGGCTGAGGAGAAAGGATGAGAAGCCTCCAGAGGACCATTGGAAGAAGAGATTTCCCGAGCTTGAAGCTAAGCTGTTAGATGAGTATTACAAGTTTAAGGGGTGGAATAATCAGGGTATTCCTGCTAAAGAATTCTTACATGAATTGGCTTTGGATTACGTTAGCGAAGACTTCCTAAAGAGGGGGATCTTGACAGATAATGAAGGTACTCCTTCCAAGGTGACTTCGGCGGAAAAAGAGGAGAAATAGAGTGGAGGAAGTGAACCGTGCAGGATGAGAAAAAAAAGAAAATAGTTAAAACGATAAAAGTTGATGTTGATAAATGCAGTGGTTGCCGGGCATGCGAGGTAATCTGCTCCGCCTTTCACGCTAAGCCGAAATATAGCAGCGATAATCCGGCGAGGTCTCGTATTCGGGTGATTCATGAACCAATAAAAGACGTATATCTTCCTGTATACGCGGGTGAGTATACTGCAGCCGAATGTATGGGCAGAGACAAATATGTGATTGACGGAAAGGAATACGACGAGTGCGGCTTGTGCAGGGCTTCCTGCCCATCCAGGGACGTTTTCAAAGAACCCGATTCCGGTCTTCCTCTCAAATGTGATATGTGTGAAGACGATCCGCCACAAGAAAAGCCCTTGTGCGTTCAATGGTGCCTAATTGATGCCCTGATTTACGAAGAAAGGGAAGAGGAAGTAGAAGAAGAAGTGAAGCTGGAGGACGTGGAGATAGGATTGGAATCAATGGTAGACAAATATGGATTGCAGAAGGTAATGGATACCGTTGCCCGAATGTCAAAGAAGGGCTAAAACATTAACGCGAAAGAAGAGGAAGTGAAGAAACTGATTGTAGGGATTTCAGGTGCAACCGGGGCCATTTACGGAATCAGACTTTTAGAAGTCCTTTCCAAGTCGGATGTGGAAACCCATCTGATCATCACTGAGGCTGCCGAGAAAACTATCCTGATGGAGACCGATTGGAAAGTGGAGGAGGTCAAGTCCCTGGCAAAAGTGGTCTATGATTAAAGATATAGGAGCCGACATTTCCAGTGGGTTTTTTCAATCGGAGGGGATGATGGTGATCCCTAGCTCTATCAAAAGCCTCTCCGCTATGGCTCACTCTTTTAACGTAAACCTTCTGATTCGGGCGGGTGATGTGACCCTTAAGGAAAGACGGAAACTGGTTGTCGTGGTCAGAGAGACCCTTCTTCACAAAGGCCATCTGAATCTTATGGTGAATCTTGCGGATTTAAGAGCAATCATCCTTCCCCCTGTTCCGGCTTTCTACTTCCATCCTACAACCATCGATGATCTTATCAACCACACAGTGGGAAAGGTCCTTGACATCTTCGGGATCGACCAACATCTCTTTGAAC
>JASEIE010000413.1 GCA_030024065.1 Thermodesulfobacteriota bacterium | reverse complement strand
CAGACACCACCCATCGAGGCCTCCAAAATCCAGGAAATGGAAAGGCCGATGAGAGTGATATTGGCAAGCCAGATCTGAACATTTCCGAGTCGGTGACTGTAGACCGGCCTTCCCATAAATCTCGGCAGTATATGATACCCAACCCCATAAACCATCATCGCCATAAATCCCAGAAGTAGAGTATGGACATGAACCCGTGTGATGGTAAATCGAATATCCGGCCACACCACCATACAAATTCCCATAATTGTACCAATTCCGAGGTAGATCAGACCCGCCTTGACAAACGCCTTCGCATATTTATCCATTCCATTTCCTCCGCCAGTTTGCTCATGACCTTCTATATCTAAATTGATCAATATGACTCGTTGTCGTTATCGGTGACATCCTCCTCAGTCTGTCCACCACCGATGGCAACTGCTTCAAGAATAGTTCGATATCTTCGAGTGTATTACCGATCCCCAAACTGAAAACCACCGACCCTTGGGCCCAAACCGGGTCAACGCCTATGGCTTTAAGGACGTGGGAGGTCTTAAGGGCTTCGGAGGAACAGGTGGAGCCACTTGTTCCCGCAATACCAGCCAGGCTCAGGTGCAGTAGAATCGACTCTCCTTCGATAAATTTAATGCAAAAACTGGCATGCCCAGGCAAGCGATTCGTTCTCTCCCCTGTCAAAAAACTGTCCGGAACACTTCCCAAAACACCGGTGATCAGTTTTTCTCTTAAATGAATGAGGTGATCTCTACGTTCTAATAACTTTTCTTTGGCAATCCTTGCTGCAGCGCCCATTCCCACGATCCCAGCGAGATTGTGAGTGCCTGCGCGCAGGCCATCTTCCTGAATGCCCCCCTCTATAATGGGTGAGATCCTCACACCTTTTCTCACATACAGAGCCCCTGTTCCGAGGGGGCCATAAAAGACATTGCCTGCCATACTTAAAAGATCGACATTTAGCTCCTGAACGTCAATAGCCATAAATCCTACAGAGGCAACGGCATCAGTATGGAAGATCACCCCCTTCTTGTGAACGATCTTTCCAATCTCTTTAGTAGGCTCCAATGTTCCGATTTCATTGGAAGCTGAAGTGACAGTAATTAAATATGAAAGATGATCCCCAATCCCTTCTTTTCCATTTACGTTTTTCACAGTAAAAGCTGACTCACTTTTTTCTTATCGTACCTGCCCACTCTAAAAGGGGAACACCCGCTTTTCTGGCAGCAGCAAACTTTTTCCCAAGTTCTTTCAGCTCTTCTGCCTTCAACCGTTCAGAAAGTATGTTCAGGCCATCGCAATTGGAAACGTGGACCAAAAGGGCCCGTGCTGCATTGGCTGCCTCCCCTGCCTCCTTATCCGTGAGACTATCCTTTTCCAATAATTGCAAACAGGCCTTCGCCGTATTGATGACCCCATCATGTTCTGCGATCAACTGATCAACATACTCTCCCAAGAACACCTTCAGCGCAGGATAGAGTGCCTCTTCTTCATATCGGAAATGAGGCCCTACAAGATTATTCAGGTTACCCAGAATGTCTCTTGCCCTCGGAGCATCCTTCGCTTTCAATGCGTCAATCATTCCCAATAAACCGTTCCTTACCTTCCGATGGTCTTCCCTAAACTCCACAATTGGATCTAATTGAGCCATTTTAAACACCTCCTTTTAAATTCGTTTAATTTTTACAATCCAATCTCTTGGCCCTTCCTGTTCATACTCCCATTCGTACTTCCCCTTGTGCTCGGCCTCGAATTGATAGTGCAAGGGTTTTGGATTATGGTCATTGATAATCCTTAAGGTCTCACCTGGTTTTAACGAATCCCACTTTTGGAAAATCTTTTCATGTCTCTCAAAAGGTGGCATAGGCCTCAAATCCGGTGTCAGAACTTCTTCGTTCATCTCAACCACCTCCTCTTTGGGAGCTAAAAAATTTACTTTGCCATCAAGAATACAACCTTTACCCACAGGTTCACAGGCCCGCTTTAATCTTTCGCAGTATGTATTGACTTGATGTGGGCATATGGAGCTGTCAATGAACATGATTCAAACTCCCGCAGACCGAAACCTTCTTAAAAACTCATCCAAATCTTCCCAAAGCCATTTTTTGATGTACCTCCCTGTGGTCCTCTTCGGAAGGGGGCGGCTGGACCACATGCAAGACCGTCAACTCCGTCAAAGCTCTCACACCCCTCTTCACTCCTTTGGGAACGATAATCAAATCGTTCGTCTTCGCCTGAAATTTCTCTTCTCCAGCCACGACTTCTGCCTCCCCGCCCAGGATGCACAGAATGACATCAATTTCGGGAGCGTGAACCGGAATGAATTGCCCTTTCTTGAAATAGGCCAAAATAACCCTGATCTGGTCTGATTGATAAATGGCTTTCGGGTTAAACTTCTTCTCATCAAAGGACTCCAGATCCTGGGCGTTAACCTTCACTACCCTCTTCTCTTCACTCATAAGAATCTCTCCTTCCTCATAGGGAAAATCCCTCTGAGGTTATCCTGATCCATCTTTTCTTTCGGGGGGGAGAGAGATTTATACCCAATCTTCGGATAGAATCTCACCCTGGAGGCTCACCACCACCGCTTTAAGCGGAACCTTCCTTTTTGAATTTTCAAGGGACTGCTTGACCAATTGAACCAAGCCCATGCAGCATGGAACCTGCATGATCAACACAGTAAGGGTATTGATCTTGGCATTCTCGAACCATGATTTGATCTTTTCCACATAGACATCCTGGCCCTCATCCAATTTAGGGCAGGCAATGGCAAGAGACTTGCCTTTCAAATAATCATTGTGATAATTCCCGAGGGCATAAGCCACACAATCAGCCGTCAACAGGACATC
>JASEIE010000412.1 GCA_030024065.1 Thermodesulfobacteriota bacterium | reverse complement strand
CCAGTTTGTTTCACGCTTTATCGTTGCGATCGCAGCAATACACGGAATATAAATCAGAGACATCACCATAAAAGCATAGGCTGAGAGGGGAGTAAAATGAGTCAGGATCACTTCCTTCAACCCAGCCTCTTCCACACCATAAAGGGTCCCAAAGGTTCCAACGACCACCTCTTTGGCCAAAATCCCAAAAAGCAAGGCCACTCCTGCCTGCCAGAAACCAAAGCCAGCGGGTTTAAACAGGGGCGAAAACGAGGAACCCAATTGACCGATGAAACTCTCTTTTGAGGCGTATTCGACCCCAAATGGAAGAGAGGCTAAAAGCCAGATCAAAATAACACCCAGAAAAATGATCGTTCCTGCCTTCCTTAGAAAAAGGCCTCCTCTCTCCCACATATGGATCAATACCCCTTTTATGGTTGGCATCCGATAGGGAGGGAGCTCCATGATTAATGGGGAAACCTCACCCCCGAAAAAGAGGCCCTTAAATATCCGGGCGACAATGATAGCCAAAATGATTCCAAGGAGGTAAAGGGAGAAAACAACCCATCCCTGATTCTCTGCAAAGAACGCCCCTGCAAAGAGGGTATAGATGGGAAGTCTTGCAGCGCAAGACATCAGCGGGTTAACCAGGATGGTAAGGATTCGATCCTTTTCCGATTCCATGGTTCTCGCAGCCATAATCCCTGGGATATTGCAGCCAAATCCCATAAGCATGGGGATGAACGATTTTCCATGAAGCCCCAGGGCATGCATGAATCTGTCCATCACAAAGGCGGCGCGGGCCATATAGCCCGAAGCCTCCAGAATCGCAATGGCTAAGAAAAGAAGCAAAATATTGGGTAGGAAGACGAGGACACTCCCGACGCCGCTGATGATCCCATCGGAGACAAGAGAAGAGAGCCATTTTGATCCACCCAAACTTCCGATACCAGCGGAAGCGGATTCACCCAGCCAGCCCATCAGGGCATCGATTCCATCGGAAAGAGGGCCACCTAAAGTAAAAACAGATTGAAAAACAAGCCACATCATCCCTAAAAAGATTGGGATTCCAAGATATCGATTGACCAGGATCCGATCAATCCTGTCCGAGATATCGAGTCGTTCTATGAGGTCATATTTTTTACTTACCGATTCCTTTATAAGTCCAGACAGGAAGGCATATCGTTTCTCTACCAGGGCCGTTTCAAGATCGTAACCCAGATGTTCTTCAAGCCTTTTCTTACTGTCAACGGTCTGGGATTCAATTGCTTCTCCTTCTCTCATTGCCATTTCTAAGATTTCCCTATCCCCTTCAAGAAGCTTAATAGCCACCCACCTTGATGGATATCCTGAGATACTCACCCTTTTCTCAAGACGATCTATCTCCATCTCGATATCTTCACCATAATCGATCCTAAAAGAGTCCCTCTTTTTCTTTAATCCATTTACAATGGCCTCCTTCAATTCCTCAATCCCTTCGCCCTTACTTGCCACAGTTTCCATGACGGCGACCCTGAAGATCTGAGAGAGTTTTTTCGTATCGATCGCCATCCCTTTATTCCTCACAATATCCATCATATTTAAATTGAGTATGACATTTGCCCCTAATTCGAGAAGCTGGGTAGCCAGGTAAAGGTTTCTCTCAAGATTCGAGGCATCTATGATCACCACAATCCCATCGGGTTTTTCCTGGATGATAAAATCCCTTGCGATCTTTTCATCCATAGAATAGGCAGTGAGGGCGTAAATTCCTGGAAGATCCACTACAGAAACCTCATAATCTTGAAATTGAAATTTTCCTTCCTTCTTTTCCACCGTCACTCCAGGCCAGTTTCCTACATGAGCGTGACCGCCGGTCAGGTGGTTAAAAACCGTACTTTTCCCTGAGTTGGGATTTCCTGCCAATCCAATCTTCAATTTTTTCGTCTCCATAATCTTGCTCCTTTATATTTGAAATCTCTAAAAATATTAGGATTGTCTAACATTTAATTAAAAAAAATCTATTTGGGGCCAAATGGCTCAACAAATATTCTCTTCGCCATACCAAATCCAATACCAAATCTCAACCCTCCAAGGCCAATAATAAAAGGCCCTGCATGGCCATCAGAAATAATTTCTATCTCCGCCCCCGGATAAAGTCCCATTTCGGTGAGTCTCCGAACCAAACCCTTCCCTCCCGATATCCCTAAAACCTTTATCTTTTCACCTTGTCGTGCCATAGATAGCGGCATCATAATTTCCTAAACCTTTTCTAATAAAATATCTCTGGCTTCTTCTTTCCTTAAGGAGAGATGATAGCCTTTAACTAAAATATCGACCGGATCCCCCAGGGGAGCTACTTTCTCCAGTTGAATCTTTGTTCCCGGAACAATTCCCATATCTAAAAGTCTCTTTTTTAAATTTCCCTTCCCCTTTATTTTTAGCACCTTTCCCTTTTCACCGGGCTTGAGGTCCCTTAGGGTAAAATCCGCTTTACTCTCTTTTTTATCTCCCATATCTTCTTCTCCTTTCTCTACAAAGCCTTTAAATCTTGAGGTGAAAAAAGTCTTCTCCTCTTGGTGTTCTTCGAGGAATTGAATGAACTGTTCGATTCTTTTTATCGTCTCCTTTGAAAGATGGTGTTCAATTTTACAAGCATCTTTAGAAGCTATTTCAGCATTGATACCGAAGATTTCATTGAGGAGGGTAAATAATAATTTATGATGCTCATCCACCTCTTTTGCCTTCAACGCTCCTTGATCCGTCAACTCGATATATCCGTAGCTTTCATGTTTAATCAGATTCTTCTCCAAGAGGACATTGAGGGCGCTTACCACGGATGGAGTGGTCACCGCCAAACATTTCGCTATATCCTTCACCCTCGCAACTTTCTCCCTCA
>JASEIE010000411.1 GCA_030024065.1 Thermodesulfobacteriota bacterium | reverse complement strand
GTAGCCGAACTCCATACCAAACTTTTGAAACAGGAGGTGCTGCTTGATTTCTATAGGCTGTGGCCGAAAAAGTTTTACAACATTACCAATGGGGTAACCCCCCGGCGATTTCTTGTGCTCAGCAATCCGCGATTGGCACAACTCATCACGCGCCGGATTGGCAATGGTTGGATAAAAAACCTGGACGAACTTAGACGTTTGGGGCCGTTAGCAGATGAGGCCGGTTTCCGGGCGGAGTGGCGCCAGGTAAAGCATGAGGTCAAATGTGATCTGGCTGCTCAGATCCGCGAGCGTATGGGCGTCATCGTCAATCCTGATTCAATGTTTGACATCCAGGTGAAGCGTTTGCATGAGTATAAGCGCCAACATTTGAATGTGCTGCATATCATCACGCTGTTCAATCGCATCAAGAAAGATCCAAATATTGACATTACGCCACGCACCTTCATATTTGGCGGCAAGGCCGCTCCCGGTTATTTCATAGCCAAACTCATGATCAAATTAATCAATTCCGTAGCGGAAGTGGTGAATCATGATTCGGATGTGCGCGATCGCCTCAAAGTCGTCTTTATCCCGGATTTTAATGTCAAAAATGGACGGCGGATTTATCCAGCGGCAGACCTGTCGGAACAGATTTCGACGGCAGGAAAAGAAGCTTCTGGCACTGGTAACATGAAGTTCGCATTGAATGGGGCATTGACGATCGGCACCCTGGATGGAGCCAATATTGAAATCCGGGAAGAGGTGGGGACCGACCAGTTCTTCCTTTTTGGGTTGACGGCTGAAGAGGTGTTTAATCTCAAGTGCAATGGCTACAATCCCATGGAATACTATCATTCCAATTCTTCCCTAAAAGAGGCGGTTGATCTAATCCATTCTGGTTTCTTTTCTCGTAGTGACCCCAGACTATTTGAACCTTTGGTCAGTTCTCTGCTTTATCAGGATGAATACATGCTTTGTGCTGATTATCAGTCATATATCGACTGTCAAGATAAAGTGAACCGTGCCTACCGCGATCCGGAAGCATGGTCGAGGGCCTCTATCCTCACCGTGTCTCGCATGGGTAAGTTTTCCTCAGACCGATCCATCCGTGAATATTGCAAAAACATCTGGCAAGTACAGCCGGTACACATCCAGCTGGAAGATTAGATCTGTCCTTGCTTGTGGGTTTGTTCCGCAAGGCGCAATTGGAATGGCCAACTTTTTATGGATGACACCGCAATTCACATTTCAAGGCCTGACACCGATGCTGGTATACTGACTGATCTTGCTGAATCGGAATAAGGGAGCAATAGAAAAGCAATTACCCATGCCCGACGCCAAATTCACTGCGATTCAGAATATTAGATTCTTACATATTGAAGTCTGAGAATTTTTCTCTAACACTGATCAATGATTCCTGTCATTCCCGCGAAGGCGGGAATCCAGAAAAAACCCCACAAAGAAAATCCTGGATTCCTGCTTCCGCAGGAATGACGAAAATTTGATGCCAAAATTTCAAATATTTTTGGCTAGAATTCAGAAATAATTGCAATACGAAATATTTGCCAATTTATTGCAATGTTTGGGACTATTCAATTACAATGGCAGAGTCAATAGAAATTGAAGGGAGATAAAGATGGGAAGTGTTCGGAATCTTTTGGAAGGAGTGGGAAGGGGCAGGATGGGCCGTGTGGTGATGGGAAAGCTTGCTATGGATATTGACCTTTTAGAAGGGATCGAAGAACTGGTTAAAAAAGAGAGAATCCAGACCGGAGTGATCCTCTCGGGCATCGGGGCTTTGAAAAAGGCCACCTTTCGAAACCTGAAAGTTCTGCCTCCGGATCTCAAAGTGGAGAAACATCATCGCCTCTACCTGGAACTGGAACAGCCCATGGAAATCGTCTCCCTGACTGGCTGGATTGCCACCCGGGAAGATGGCGGAACAGAAATCCATGCCCATTTCTCTGCCTCGACAGTGATGAACGATCAGGTGGTCACTCTCGGAGGCCACCTCACTCCCGGAACCCTGACCTCTGTGAAGGTGGTAATTGTCATTGGTGTGATTGAGGATTCAGATATAAGGGCAGGCCTCGATCCCCGACTCAACCAGATCGATGTCAAATTTTAAAGATTTGGCGAATTACACAAATGATACCGAATTCCACGAATAAAACCTATTCGTGTTATTCGCTGTATAGGCATGACAGTTGTTCTGAATCATTCGTGCTATTCGTGAGGCTATTTTTTAGGGGCTTCAGGAATGATGCGCTGGTAGCCTGCGGGGGGAAGAAAGATCTCGCTTCCCAAATCTTTCTTCTCCACTTTTCTGACCTCCATTACAATAATGGAACCTAAACCGTAGGTGAGCGTATAGTCTTTGATTAGAATCGGAATTCCGTAAGATTTCAGTTTCTCATAGATCTCCCGGCCCTCTTTCATCTCGACTTTGAAATCCTTTGAAAACCCCTTTGCCACCCTCTCCATCACCTTTTCCACTTCTCGAAAATCCACATCACGGGTCATCCAGTTCTCCTCAATCAACTCTCCATCAGCCCGGATCTCCACCTTCTCCGTTTGAAACCCATTGATCAATGCCTTTTCTCCGGTTCCTCTCACAGTGATTCGTCTCTCCTTCGGTTTGGTTTCCGGCATCGATTTTTTAAGCCTCTCAGCCACTTCCTTCTCCCACCGTGAGAATTTGATCTCGATATAACTCTTCGATGAATGGTCGATCATCACGATCCGGTCTCCTTTGAAGTCGATGATCGTTGACAGTCCTCCGTCCGGATGGTCTGTGCGAAATTGGTTTTCCGAAAAGTAACGGATGACCCTGCCCATCCTGCCCTCCGTGTCTCTGTGAAGCTCTTCAATGACCACCCC
>JASEIE010000410.1 GCA_030024065.1 Thermodesulfobacteriota bacterium | reverse complement strand
CAGCGCCTCTTGCCTTTCCCTCCGCCACCTCTTTACAGGGAGGAGAGACACAGTGGCGGCATTGATCCGGGAAGAAGTAATAATTCACCTTCTCTCCAGGCAGTTCGCTGAATCGAACCAATTTCCAGGTGTTAAAAGAAAGGTCCGGAGGATTCTGGTGACTTCCCTGACTGTATGTTTTTTCTGTTGCTCGCTGATTCCATTGCTTGCACGCAATCTGACATCCTCTACAAGCCGTGCATTTCGTCGTATCTACAAAGAATGATTTTCCTTCCGCCATTTATATCACCTCCTCCTTTACTTTTTTGTCTCAGCTTTTGGGGCTGGTTTAACCTCGGGTTTTGGCTCAGGCTTCGCTTCAGCTTTTGGCGCTGGCTTGGCTTCGGCTTTAGGCTCAGATTTCTTTTCTACTTTGGGTTTCTCTTCTTTGGTCACATTAACCAGGAAGACCTTATATTCCGGGATCAATGTGTTGGCGTCTCCGATGGACGGGGTGAGGATGTTGGCGCTATCTCCTCCATCCTTAGGGACCAACCATCCGTAGTGCCATGTCATCCCGACAAGGTGAACCGTCCGGCCAGCAACATGAAAGGGTTTGATTCGGTTGGTCACCATGGCCTTGGCCCACATCTTTCCTCGTGGGGAACTGATGGTGACACGATCCCCGTTCTTGATCCCTCTCAATTTGGCCAGTTCCACACTCAATTCAACAAACATCTGAGGTTCTGCCTCAACAAGCCAGGGTTGATACCTGGTCATCAGACCGGTCTGCCAGTGCTCGGTGAGACGATAGGTGGTGGCAACAAAGGGGAATTTAGGATCGCAGGTTGTATACTTATCGAGCTCCCCTTTGAAGAGAGGCGTGGCAGGATTGATCCTCTGCGAAGAGAGAGGATTCTTCTCAATGGGACATTCCAGAGGCTCATAATGTTCCGGGAATGGGCCATCCGCCAGTCCTGGTCCAAAGAATGAGGCCACTCCATCAGGCTTCATAATAAAAGGATACTTTCCATTAGGAAGGGCCATGGGTGGTACTGCATTATCAGGCACATCGCCTACCCATTTTGAGCCATCCCATTTAATAACAGCTCGTTTGGCGTCCCATGGATTCCCATTGAGGTCAACAGAGGCACGATTGTAGATGATTCGACGATTGAGAGGCCATGCAAAACCCCATCTCGGGAAGATATTACATGAAGCCACAAGTGTCTTATCCCGGCGGGCCATCATATTTCCTGCTTCAACGTAGCTTCCAGAGTAGAGCCAGTTCCCGCAGGAGGTACGGCCGTCAGCGAGGAGGAAGACAAAGTTGGGGGCCAAGGTTCCCTTCTTATAAGCCTTCTTATCTACTGGATGCTCGGCAATATCTTCTGTGAAGTAACCATTGATCTCCTTGGCAATTGCATGAAAATCAACCTTCCCGTCTTTAGCATAATCCCATTTTAATTTCAGAATCGGATCAGGGAAGGCTCCTCCCTCTTTGGCATAGAGGTCTTTTATCTTCATATAGAGTTCGTGGACAATCTGCCCATCAGCCCTGGCATCTCCGGGAGGATCACAAGCCTTATTACGCCACTGCCCTGTTCTGGCGCTATCCGAGACACTCCCTTCTTTTTCAATGGTAGAGGCTACTGGAAGGAGGAAGACCTCGGTCTTGATCTTTTTGGGATCCATTCCGGGGCCCTTCCAGAAACTGCCGGTCTCGTTTTCGAAAAGGTCGAAGTCCACCAGCCAGTCCAGCTTAGCCAGTGCCTGACGGGTCTTATTTGAATTCGGGCTTGAGCATGCCGGATTCATTCCCATACAGATGAATCCTGAGAATTTACCATTGAACATCTCGTCGAAGAGATAGAGCCAGGAGGCATTCTGACCCACATTCAGCTTAGGAAGCCACCCATACCCCAAATCATTTTCTTTGGTGGCATTTTCACCGAAGAAGGATTTAAGCAGACTGGCGATATATTTGGGCCGATTCCCCCACCAGTTGACGCTCATCGGATCAGATGTTTTTGGAGTGGTGGCGTTATATTTTTCAAGGTTTTCAAGCGCAGCATTTACATTGGGCAGGTAACCAGGCAGAATGTGGAAGAGCAAGGCATGGTCAGTGATTCCCTGAACATTCGACTCACCTCTCAATGCATTGACTCCACCTCCAGCCATTCCGATATTTCCTAAGAGCAACTGGATCATTGAACCAGTACGGATGATCTGTGTTCCAGTCGTATGCTGGGTCCATCCCATTGCATAAAGCATGGTTCCCACTTTATCCGGTTTTCCTGTTGATGCAAAGGTATCGTAGACCTTAATCAGATCAGCACTTGAAGTGCCTGTGATGCTGGAAACGGTATCCAGATCATATCGAGCATAATGTTTCTTCAGCAGTTGATAAACGCATCTTGGATGTTGCAGGGTCACATCCTTTTTCGGGATTCCCTTGTCATCTCTCTCAAAGACCCATGTGGCTTTATCATAGGCCCTCTTTTCAGGATTGTAGCCGGAGAAGAGGCCATCTTTGAAATCGAACTTTTCACCCACAATGAAGGGGGCATTGGTATAGTTCACGACATAATCTTTGAAGATGAGGTCCTTGTCGAGGATGTATTTGATCATCCCGCCCAGGAGGGCGATATCTGCGCCTGAACGCATGGGGACATAGATATCTGCCTTGGCTGAGGTACGGGTGAATCTCGGATCAACACTGATGATCTTCCCGCCCTTCTCCTGAGCTCTTAAGACCCATTTCATTGCAACGGGATGGTTTTCAGCCGTATTGCTTCCCATAATGAGGATACAATCGCTAACCCCAATGTCTGTCCAGCCATTGGTCATTGCACCGCGTCCGAACGACTCTCCCAGAGCCGCTACAGTGGAGCTGTGTCAGAGACGGGCTTCAAATTCGAT
>JASEIE010000040.1 GCA_030024065.1 Thermodesulfobacteriota bacterium | reverse complement strand
GTGCGGCCAGCTTGGGAAGAGGCTGGCCAATCTCGAGACCGTGATTGTACCTCTTCCGGGGGCCAAGTATGATTGCCATGGGATCAACTACCATCCTTGTTGTTTGATGCTTGGAGTGGATGCGATGAGATCTGCAGAAGTGATTGCCGAGGAGGCAAAAAAGCACGAGCCTTATCTGACGGCCTTTAGTTCCTTGGGATACACCCTTCCGGGATACGGCCATGGAGCAAAGGACCGGGAGGGCATGCCGGTCCTCCAAAAGTCGATTGCCCAGCTCGCCAGAAAGTATAACGTCCCCTATATCGTGGACAATGCAGCGGCCCTTCCCTTCAACTGCACCGACATCCGGAAACTGGGCGCAGATCTCATGCTCTTCAGCATGGACAAATCAAGCGGTGGACCGACCTGCGGGTTGGCCATCGGGACAGAAGAGATCATCGTCCCCCTCGCAAGAGGGCTCGGCATTCATGGTCACCGGTACGGGAATCCCGTGTCCCATGGAAAGGCGGCCTATGTCGGCGTGGATCCCGGGAAAGAATCCCTCCTCGGGACGATTGCCACGTTGAAGGTCCTCCTGGAAAAAGGAGATGATTTCATGAAGGCTGCTGATGTGTGGTATGATATTGTTGTGGACGAGTTCAAGCACTTCGATTCCGATCTTGGGAAGGGCTTGGTGATCAGCAAAGACCACAATAGCTGCGGGGTGGAGATCAACTATGAGAACACCTGGGCGGACGGAAAGATGGGTATTCCGATCTTTTCCATCGAGGACATGTATTCAGGGACCTCATTGATCCAAACAGGGATGGCACAAATGGGGATTATCCCGTGTATCTCGTACGATGCAAATATCCGGATGTCTCCGGGGCTGGGCACCATCGATGAAGAAGGAAACCTTATCGAGGACCGGGTACGCTGGATTGTGAAAGCCTTGGTCAAGTACCTTGAACTGCTGTGTCGATATGCAGGCGTGCTGGAAGAATAGTTGCTTTTTAACCGATCATCAGACGAACAGGGTTAAATACAATAGAGTGCCATTTCATTCTGGTCCATATTTAGGGTATTGGTCATTGAGAGAACCTCAATGGTAGTCTTCGGGTCTCTTCCGAGCTCAAGCCCTGGATTGGCCTTCTTCGGAAGGAGCCGATGGCATAAAAGTTCGAAGATTCCTGAGTCTATTGGTAGCAATATACGGTAAATTCGCCTGGAGGTATAGGAAATGAAACCTGATCAGGTGAAGCGAATCGGAATCGTGGGCTGTGGAGTCATTGGCACCCACATCGCAAAAACTGCTGCTCAACAGAGATTTGCCCAGGTTGATTTTGTCTATGATGAGAAGGCAGAGCAATGCCAGCAAGTGCCTGGTACAATCGCTCTGGAAAAAAGCTCCGAGATTGCTCAACGGGAAGTTGATCTGGTGATCGAAGCTGCGACCGATAAGGCTGTCCTGGAAATCGCCCCTCAGGTACTTGCGAAGCGAAACCTTTTGATCTTCTCGGTTACCAGTCTGGCTGATGATGGTTTTCGGAAGTCCCTTCAGGATATTTGCCAGAAGAATAGTACCCGGCTTTACATCCCTCACGGGGCAATCCTGGGGCTGGACGGCATTTATGATGGTCGATCCGTCATTGAAGAAGTGACCATTACCACGACCAAAAGTCCGAAAAGTCTTGGCGTTGAGGAAACCTCCTGCGGCGTCCTCTATGACGGTCCAACCAGGGGAGCCTGTAAATTGTTTCCCCGTAACGTGAATGTACATGCGGCTCTTGCAGTCGTTGGCTTGGGATTTGACCGGACCCGTAGCATCGTGGTCGCGGACCCCAAGACAAGCCAAATGACTCATGAGATCCGTGTCAAGGGAACGGGACTAGAGTGGGAGATTCGGATCTCAAGCCGTTCCCTCGGTGGAGTAACCGGAAGTTATACACCCGTATCGGCGGCGACGACGGTCAGGAGGATCCTGGCAAACGATTATGACATCGTGCTTGCGTAAGAGATGGAAATGAGGAAATATACCGTCTACATCCCCACCTTCCGGACACCCATCGAACCCCAGCGGTCAATACTTGAACCCGTGAAGGAGGAATGGATCGCCGGAGCAGCTCTTGATGTATTTGATCAGGAGCCTCTTCCTCTGGACAGCCTGTTCCGTGCTATGGACAAAGTGGTTATAACCCCTCACATCGGTGGAACCACCTTTGAAACAAGATGAAAGATTACAGACTTTTTGTTGGGGAAGGGAATTGATCTGAAGTATGTTGTAAACCCTGAGGCTTTTGCAGAAAAGAGAGGAAACCAAAAGGAGGTGATGCCTCGAAAATGACTTTCTTCGATCAATGGGCTTTGTTATAGATAGGTTTTGTCTCCCAATTCATAGAAAGGAGGAAATAAGGAACATGAAAAGGAGAAATAATCGAAGTTTAGGATTTGGGATTTTAGTCTTTTTTATCACGGTCGGATTCGGTTTGACATCTCTGCCCTCAACGAATGCACAACTGCGTTTAACTTTTTCAACCTCTCCCATGGGAGGGACATGGTATCCCATGGCTGCAGGACTTGCAGAACTCTTCAACAACAAAATCCAGGGCCTAACCGTGACCGTAGATGGCTCCGGTGGAGCAGCAGTTAACCCAAGGAAACTGGCAACCAAAGAGGTTCAGATGTCCATGACGACCCTTGATATGATCTTTGCGGCAAGAGAGGGGACACGTCCATTCAAGGAGAAGCTGGATCTTTCTGATGCAAGAAGTATCATTCTCCAGCACAGTAGTCCTAGCCACTGGGTTGTGTTGAAAAAGAGCCCTATTAAGACCTTGAAAGATCTCAAGGGGAAGAAACTGGCGATTGGAGAAAGAGGGGCAGCGGGCAATACGAGGGTCCTGTGGTTTTTAGATGCTGCGGGTTTGACCAGGGATGATGTAAATCTCGAGTACATCGGTGATGACCAGGCAGCGACCGCCCTGGGCGACGGCCGGATCGACGCCATGGTCGAATTTGTTGGAGTACCGGCTGCCTTTGCTCTCAATCTCGGAGCGACAGCAGAAATCCGGTTCTTGGGTTTGACTAAGGAAGAAGAGGCGAAACTCAGGAAGAGTTGGCCTTATATGGTCCCCACCGTGATCAAAGCAGGAACCTACCCAAAGCAGACGGAGGATTTCGTCGGATTCGGTGTCACTGGATGCTTGATGGTTCTCAAAACAGTTCCGGATGACATTGTATACCAGATGTGCAAAATCATCGACGGGAACTGGGATCATCTCCTCAAAGTCCACCAGTCTTTTCAATTTTGGCGATTCGACAAAGACATCGATTCAATTTCAGGCCAGCCTGTTCACACTGGTGCCCTCAAGTTCTATAAAGAGAAAGGTTTGATCAAATAAGAAAACCGGCAAATTGGGGGAGGAGGCAACGGACTAATAAATGGATGAAATTACCAAGTTCACTGAAAGCGGAAACACCGGGAAATATTTAGGGTGGTTCATAACCTTACTAGCCGTTGTCTTCTCCCTCTATCACCTCTATTTTGCAGGTGTGGGCATCATTTCCCTCAGTGCTGCGAGACACACACACCTGATCCTTTCTATGGCCCTTATCTTCCTGACAAAACCATTTTCAAAAAAATCTCCGTACCACTGGTCATTCTATTTCGATCTTCTGTTGATAGTTCTCGGTGTGATCATCGGTATCTACCTTGAGATTGAGTCAGAGGCTTTGGAATGGCGGATGGGGGACCCGAATACACCTGACTTCGTCCTCGGGATCATTGCTATCTTGCTTACCCTGGAAATCACTCGAAGAACCGTGGGGATTCCCCTTGTCATCACCTCCGTTCTTTTCATGGCCTATGCATATTTCGGTGCACTGATTCCCGGATACTTCGGTCATCGGGGCTACAATCTCCACATGATGGTGAACTCTTTCTATATCGAGATGCGAGGGATCTACGGTACTTCCTTAGGTGTTGTTGTGGAATTCGTTGTCTTGTTTATTACTTTTGGAGCTTTTCTTCAAAAAACCGGAGGGGGAGACTTTTTCGTCCAGTTTGCCCACGCCCTCACCGGCCAAATGAGAGGGGGACCAGCGAAAACGGCCGTTATTGCAAGTGCTTTTATGGGTTCTATTTCTGGAAGCGCTACTGCAAATGTTGTTACTACGGGATCGTTTACAATACCAATGATGAAGAAGGCGGGCTACCCGGCCCACCTCGCTGCAGGAGTGGAAGTCGCCTCCTCCATTGGAGGGGTGATTCTTCCGCCCATTATGGGGGCAGCCGCTTTCCTGATTGTGGCACTGACTGGCATACCCTATGGGGCGGTCGTTAAGGGAGCTGTTATCCCCGCCATCATGTATTTTGTGGGCGTATACGCAGCTGTCCATTTCACGGCATGCAAGCTGGGGCTCAAAGGCATCCCGGATGAAGGAGACTATTGGAAGAACCTTCTACTCTTGTTAAAAAAGGGAATCATTTTTATTGTTCCACTGGTGATCTTGTTTTTATTGCTGGTTGCGGGCTACAGTCCAACGTATTCCGCCTTTATAACCATCATTCTCCTCTTCGTTCTATCTTACCTTAAAAAAGAAACGAGAATGGGAATAAAGGACATTATCGATGCATTGAAATCGGCAGCCCTCAATTCCCTTTCGGTCTCAGCAGCTTGTGCCTGTGTGGGATTGATTGTTGGAGTTGTGGGGCTGACAGGTGTTGGTGTTAAATTCTCGAGTCTGATCGTCGCCGGTTCAGGAGGGAATCTCTTCCTAGCCATTCTGTTTGTGGGCCTGGCGTCACTCGTCCTTGGGATAGAACTACCTATCACTGCTTCCTATTTGGTCTTAGCCGTTATTGCTGGACCGGCTTTGCAAAATCTGGGAGTCCCGGTATTGGTGGCCCATCTCGTCATTCTCTGGTTCAGTATCGATGCATCGGTGACACCGCCCGTTTGTATTACCTCTTATGTTGCCGCCGGCCTGGCTAAGGCCGACCCTTTCAAAACGGCCATGGCAGGTTGGAGATTTGCCAAAGGATTGTATTTAATTCCTTTTCTTATGGTGTTTACACCGATCACGGGGAACGGACCTCTACCCCAAGTCCTCATCTCAACTGTTACGGGCATGATAGGATTGATCAGTTTATCAGCGGCCTGGCAGGGATGGTTTCTTTATGAAACCGGTCTGATACAAAGAATCATCTTAGGTATTGTCGCAATCTGCTCCATCGATCCGGGTTTCCACACAGACCTCGTCGGGGTTGGTCTCTTCACTGCCATCCTGGTTGTTCAATGGTTTAGGAACCGAAAGAAAGGACCTCTGAAAGAGGCCCCGATAAGATCTGGGGAGTGAAAACAAATCACCTCAGGAGGGGAATCAGGATGTATTCGGACATTCATACTCAATGGACAATATAACGGTATAAGGATCGACCGCAAAGGAAAATATCGATGGAACCTTATGAAAAACTGCAAGATCGGCCCCTCTGCGTGAAGGGGGATGTCGTAGCCGAATTGGTTGTCGTATTCGGGAACAAAAGGGAGGACAGGGGACTGAAATTAATAGCTCCTTTTACGCGTGCTATTCGACTTCATGAGATTCATGAGTTTATTATTACCGATGAGGAAAATGTCCGACCAGGCACGACAGCAAACCGTGTTGCCTACCTTTGCTATGCTGAGATTAAAAGGGGTGGCGCCATCATGTTTGGTGATAAAGCCGTGATCGGAGGCAAAGTGATCGGTGAAGTGGTCGGATTTGATGAAACCCATATGCCTAACCATATCAATGTCATTCTCCACTCCAGGGAATTTAAAAGTGGATTTGAGTTAGGCCTCTCCGTGGGGCAGCAGATGGTCATCACAGGTAAGGTTTGAATATAGTGGCCCTCTTTCTCGACGAAACTCACACACATTAGCCATCAAAAACAGAAGCTCGGTTATGGTCAAAAGAATTGGAATCATTGGATATGGCACCATAGGATCTTACCTTTTGAAGAAGATCCGTCAGGAAAAGGACCTCTCTGTCGATTTTGTGCACGACTGGGACAGAGACAAGTTGTCGAATCTGGACGCTTCACTTCTCATTGGTTCAATGGAGGAAATAAGAGAACGAAAGACCGACCTCGTTGTTGAGGCTGCCAGTTCGGAATGGGTGAAAAACTTTGCTTCTGTTGTTTTAGAATTTGCGGATTTGCTAATCGTTTCCGTGGCTGCCCTTGCAGAGGAAGGATTGCAGGAACAATTGGATTCCGTGAGCCAGGTCAATAAAACCCGATATTACATCTCCCATGGAGCGATGATCGGTCTAGACGGTGTAAAAGATGGAAAAGAACTCATTGAGGAGGTAAGAATCACCACCATCAGACCCCAAGAAGGATATGGTCTTCAAGAGAGGTTGACGGAAAGAAAAGTCCTTTATGAAGGACCCACTCGCAAGGCCTGTCAACTTTTTCCCCATAATGTGAATATCCATGCGAGCTTGGCCCTCCATGGCCTCGGGTTTGACAGGACCCATTCTACGGTGATTGCCGATCCCCAATCTCGCGTTATGAGACACATCGTTGAAGTCAAAGGGCGAGGCCTCAAATGGAAGGTTGACGTCCAATCCAAACCTTTAGGGGAAAGAACTGGGACCTATGTTCCGGAGTCTGTTTTCCAAACGGTCAAGCGCCTCTGTTCACAAAACTACGGTCTGATGTTGGTGTGACAATGTGGAACGTGATGAAGAAAGGAAATACTCTGCTCAGGAGAAGTGGAAAATGAAGAAATTGACTGAAAATGTCTACGTTGAAACACAATGGACATCTGGAACTCAGGCAAGTGGAGGTTCTAATTCCAGTTTTATCGTTACTGCAGAAGGAATCATCTTAATCGACGCCCCTTTGGTGCCTTCCAATGCGGTGAATTGGCGAGAGATGGTCTGCCAAAAGGGAAAGATCCTTTATCTGATCAACACAGAATTTCATGCCGATCACACCCTGGGGAATTACTTCTTTCCTGTCCCCATCATCGCCCACGAAGAAACAAGAAGATCTATTCCAGAGGCCTTGGGAACACCGGATGATGTCCGCCGCAAAGTTCAAGAGAATTATTCCCATTGTACCGATCTCGTTAAAAACTATCAAATTGGACTACCCACGATCACATTTTTGGACCGGCTCAATCTTTATATGGGTCAACATCATCTTGAATTGCTCCATCTTCCCGGTCATACGCCCGGACAAATTGCAGTTTATGTTCCCCGCGAGAGAGTCGTATTTACAGGCGACAACTTCTCGAATGGATTTCAGCCAGCCCTTTCATACTGTTGCCCTCTGGAGTGGCTCGATTCGTTAAAAAGAATCCTTGACCTGGATGCGGATTACATTGTTCCGGGTCATGGTGAAGTGGGAGAAAAAAGAACGGTCCGTGACTTTATGTCTTTCTTCCAACATTGTGTCGATGAAGTCCAAGAGGCTATTCACAGAGGGATGAGTAAAGAACAAACCATTGAATCCATCCAGTTTGAGGATCGGCTTCCCCCTCGTCACCCTGGACGTGAACAACAAAGGAAGAACATTGGCCGACTCTATGACATGCTTTCTAAGGCCTAAACGGCTGCTAAAGATAAGAGTTAGATAGAATCCTTTGCGAGTTTAAGGAATAGAGCATGGCCATTGAGGAGTTTGGAAAGATCATCAAGGGAAGAGGAGAGGGTGACCGATGCGGAACATACGGGGTAGGAAGAGGAGCCATGGCAAAGGCTAAAAGGTACTCAGAGTCTGTCCAATTGAGACGAGAAGCACTTCATATCGGAGTTTCATCCCCAAAGAAGAACGACCCCCACAACTTCATAGAATCATCCATGGGAGGGGAAGAAAGAGTTTCTCATAGAGATTGAAGGCGTAACGGTCTGTCATCCCTGCTATGAAATCGCAGACGCACCCCTCCATTGAGTCATAGAGCGATTCTCTTTCAATTAATGTCAAGAAATAATCCGTATGGCCCATAAAATGCTTGTAGAGCTCTCTCAGGATCTTGGCCGCCTTGTGAAAATCGGCATGGACCGTCTCATTCTCGTAAACTCTTTCCCAGAGGAACTCCCTCAGGTCCCAGGTGGCTGAATGTATCCTTTTTGAGATAGCGAGATGTCCGCCTCCCTCTCTTAAAGTCTCCAGGACAATATCATTGACCATGGTGTTGATCCGCCTTGAATGGGTGTCGCCCAGACATCCAAGGCAGTCTTTTGGAATATTCTCTTGAGCAATCACCCCACCTCGAATAGCATCATCGATATCGTGATTAATATAGGCGATGATATCCGCAATCCGGACGACCTGGCCCTCCAGCGTAGAAGCCATGTCTGAAGGATTCTTGCAAAGGATTTCCCCCTTTCCTTTCGTATGTTTTAAAATACCATCCCTCACCTCATAGGTGAGGTTTAACCCCTTCCCATCTTTTTCCAATAGATCGATAACCCTTAAACTCTGCTCAGCATGGTTGAATCCACCGGGGATGATCTCATTGAGCACATCCTCACCGGCATGCCCGAATGGAGTATGCCCCAGATCATGGCCCAATGAGATGGCCTCTGTTAAATCCTCATTGAGGCGAAGGGCCTTTGAGATCGTCCGCGCAATTTGAGAGACCTCAAGGGTATGGGTCAGTCGGGTGCGGTAATGGTCCCCTGTTGGCACGAGAAAAACCTGAGTCTTATGTTTCAACCTCCTGAAGGATTTGGAATGGATGATCCGATCCCGATCGTGCTGGAAAGCCGGCCTGAGAGGACATTCCTCTTCATTGAATCGTCTTCCCTTGGTCAGCCGACTCAATGCGGCAAAGGGTGAGAGAATCTTCTTCTCCTGTTCTTCCAGCTCCTCTCTGATCGTCTTCAATTGACAAGCCTCCCTTGTATCATCTATGCTTTTTGAAGGGTAAGGTATCATAAAAAAAGGGCTTTATCAAATGGATATCAAGATTTTAAAGGAAAAGATTCTCAAGGATCCAACCCTTTCTGCCCTTTCAATCCTGGCGAAGGAGAAAATGGTCCCCTTCTTTCTGGTGGGGGGATATATCCGGGATCTCCTCCTCGGGACACCCCGCCTGGATTACGACTTCACTTTACCCCAAAAGGCCTCTTCCTTCATCTCAACGATTGAGGAAGCCCTCCGGATTCGTTTCTTCAAAGTGGGTAAGGAGCAAATGAGCGCCACCACCTACAGGATAAGGAAAAAGGAGGAGTCCATTGATATTACGCCATTTCAGGGGCAGACGATTGAAGAGGATCTTCAGAGAAGGGACTTTACCATCAACGCCATTGCCTTCTCCCTCCGTGACGAAACATTTCATTGGGTTCAAGGCGCCTTTGAAGATATTGAGGAAAAGCGGGTCCGTCCTGTTTCTCCTCACTCCATTGATCAAGACCCCCTGAGGATGCTTAGAGCCATCCGTTATCTCAGCACCCTAAAAGGTTTCACCATGGATAGGAGATTGAAGGAAGATATCTCACTTAAGAAGGAATGGATAAAAAAAATGCCCGGAGAGAGGATCAAGATGGAACTGGACCGGATACTTCTCTCTCCCCGACCTAACTTTGGGATGAGCATCCTTTATGAACTGGGGCTCCTCCTCACCCTCTTCCCTGAGTTAAAGGGGCTTGAAAACCTTGGTCAGAATCAACATCACCATCTCAACGTTCTTTCCCACACTCTCCTTATGATCGATAAGATATCATGGGCCTTTGAATGGGTGGCTCAAAACAGAAATCCAATATCCCTGACACAAGAGGATGGGCTTGTGTTATATTATGCCTCCCTTTTCCATGACCTTGGAAAACAGGATACCTATTCTCAGGATGAGAAAGGAAGGGTTCACTTCTATCACCATGAATCATTCTCCTGCAAGAGGGCAGAGGCCATCATGGAGAGGCTTAGATTCTCCAATCCGACGAAGAACAGGATTCTTCGCCTCATCCAGCATCATATGAGAATCCTCAACTTCTCCTCGGAGACCGGGGAATCAGCCCTTAAAAGGCTGGTCAATCAGATGGGAGAAGAAACCCCCCTGCTCGTCCTCCATACCCTTGCGGATAAAGAAGCAAGCCGGGGAATCTTATCCGTCCAGATTGATGAGATAGTGGAAGGTCACTGTCTTCGAATAATGGAATTATTCGAAGAAAAGGAAATTCTCTATCCACCCTCTCTCATCACCGGTCACGATGTGATGGCTCTGGGGTATTCTTCTGGACCCAAAGTGGGTGAAATCCTCAGCTTCATCCGGGAAAGACAGGTCGAGGGTGAGATTCGAACCAGAGAAGAGGCGCTGGAGGCATTAAAAGAAAGATTCAAAATTTGAATCATTCGTCATTCGTGTCAGGCGTCGGTCATTAGGAATTGAATTGACAATTGAACGGGCTGTTGCTTAAATCGATTTCATGCTTCGACAAGCCTGTCCTGAGCGAAGTCGAAGGAAAGGCTCAGTATGAGCGGAAAAGTCGCATGATTTCAATATATCACCGTTCGCCTTGAGCCTGTCGAAGGGTAACCCCAAATCATCCCTTTAAATATCTTGACGCTCCTATCCTTTTTTGATAATGTTTTCCCATCCCAATAAGACCGAGACTGGATGCCCTATGGTGCCTGCACCATATCATTGCTCTTTACCTTTTTCAAATATCCGCCGGGCTCTTCACTGAAAGCCTGGGCCTGTTCAGTACGTGGGTATAGATCATGGTGGTCACGACATTGGCGTGTCCCAACAGTTCCGTTGCCCCGGCGTTTCCCCAGGTTAGCCAAAAAGGCTTCAATATCCTTTCTGATCCTGTCTTTCAAAGGTTTTTCAGGCAGAAAATTGGCAAAATCTTTCGCCCAGTTTACATAAAATGGCGAACGATCCGGCCGTACCCTGTTCTCCTCCGCGCATCCCCGGTAGGCTTCCCCAAAAAGACCGCGCTCTTTGGAAGAATTGCGGGCATCCATGATTTTCAGCATAGAAACCCTTTAAATGTTAACAAGTTAGTCCAAAATAAAGCATTGTATAATAGGCGGAATTATCATATCATAATATAATATTTCTGTCTAATATCTGTTAGGCTACACTACACATTGAACATGGAAGATATGCCTTGAACGTTCAAATTGATTTTCACATCCCTGATTCAGAAGAATTCCAAATGGGATATGAATTATTTAACCAAAAGGGAAAGCAAGGTGTAGACATTATTTGGTTTGAGGCATTATCGATTGTTCAAGACAATTGGGGGAACCCTACAGACATGACAAGAGGCATATCGAGACTAATTAGGAGTTGGAATCGTTTTTATGCGAAATTTGATCTTGAAGCAATGAACGTCTGCATTGTTCGCAACCTAGCAATCCTAAACGAGTTCAGAAATAGGGATATTGGTTCACTATCAGAAGCAGATACTTCCGCTATAAAAAATCTGTTTAATGATTTCCTTGTATCGCTTCAGCGCAAGCCAGACAATAGAAAAAGTCCAGTATCCGTAGCGAAGGCCCTTAGTCTTATTGCTCCAAATTTCTTTCCGATTTGGGACTCTAACATTGCTTTTGCATACGGTTGCTTCTATTTTTCCGATTCGGCAGATGACCCTTATATCAAATTCTGCCACAAGATGAAATTACTGGCTGATAGGGTTAAGGATTTTGCACCCATCCAAGATGACAGACCCCTTTTGAAAAGAATAGATGAATACAATATTTCAAAATACACTGCTCATTGGATATAGAAGAAAACAGAATGAAAGGCGGTCAACACTTGACACAGGATATTATAGCCTAACAAGCGGCTGAAGAAGGATTGGCAAATCCGCTGCGCTCCTTTGCCAGCCTCTTAGCCGCGGCGTTGGATGAAATGAAATATTAATAAAAGTGTGCCACATCCGATTATTATTCCGATTGTGCAGGAGAGTATATGGAGCCATACATTATAAGTGGTCTTTTTACCATTGCTGGCGCTATCGTTGGGGGATTCATAGGCTACTTTAGTGCCAAGCGTATGTCTGCAATAACAACAAAATGTCAGGCAGGGATTAAGCTCCGTGCCGCTTTTTCCTTCGAAATGGCCCAAATGCGTCTGTTCGCTTCTGGCAAGACAATTGCCCATCCCCGTGACCCGCAGTTGAAGGGGGGCGACTATATACACTTTTTGCTCAATATCGCTCTGCGTAAACACGCCAAAGCTATCGAAGTTTTCAGCCCTTATGTTCCCGACAAACACAAGAAGGCATATTACGAGGCATGGGAGAAATACTACGATTCCGGCTTTCATAATTACTATATGGGAGACAAACCATACGAACTTTTCTTTGAGCGTATTCATGCTGTCCTCCAATTTACTGAAATATAAGAACTCATCCAACAAGTCAATCAAGCGGATGGCTAAGGCCACCGCTTATTTCTACGTTAGGGCTAATATGGAGCATCAAAAATGAAGTTCTTGGCCACCTTCTGTAAGGTCCTTGGTTATGCATGGCTAATCGCCGCAGGCATTGTGATCTTTATTGGGATCGTGGGTGTTTGGATGAAAGAAGGATTCTCTGGAGTCCAACAATTACTTAGCCCTTTTAATATTGCAAACTGTCTAATCACTGTTATCACTTTGGCTCCTGGTATTGGGCTCCTTTTTCTGTCAGATAAACTTAGGCAAAGAATCAAATAGATCAAGTCCAGAGGGGCGCTCGATGGAACACTCAGAGTTTGTTGTTGCTTGGAATCAACGCAAATTGGAGGTTGACGTCGACCGATCAAAGGCCCTCCAAATTGCTAATTCGAAAATGTTGCCAAAACATTATCGGGCAGCACACATTTTCTGGAGTTGGGTATGGATACTGTCGATTCCCGCAGCCATAGCCGTCATGTTCCTTTACAAATGGTGGGTCGGTCTACTAATTCTTATTCTTGTTACTCCCTTGATTTCCAAATCGACCAAAAAGTCGGCCATGCAGTTCATGATTGACTACGCTTTAGAAAGCCCCGAGTTCTACCAATTTGCTCTGGCTGAGGGCGTTATCAGAATTAGACAAAAGCCCTAACAAGGCGCTCAAGAGGGACGCGGCATAAAGCCGCCGCGCCCCTTAGCTATGTCGTTAGGCATGCATAATTTATTCTGATGGGGAGGGAAGAACTGTGGACTGCAAGGAGCAGGCAAAAAAAATTTATAAATTATGCGTTACCAGAGCAAATACTACCCGAAATACTTTTACCTATGGAGAGATACTTAGTGCTCTTGGGTATAAGGAAGGTGTTCCAGGACATGCAATAAGATATGGCTTGGAGTTGGTATTGATTGCCTGCGTTGATAGTGGACTACCAATACTAACGTCCATTGTTGTTAACCAAACAACCGGTAGTCCCACTCCACCCACACCTACTGGCAACTCACATAATTCATGGGAGAAGGAAGCTCACAGGGTTTTCAGTCATGTAGAGTGGCCTGATGTTGATAAGATTGACTGGGATTACGTTTGGGAAAATCGTCACAGTCTGTCCGATAAACACGGGATACGTGGATACTGGAGTAATAAATAATGAGTCAAGTTGAATAATGCCGAACCAGTCAATGAAGGCGACGGAGGATAGCCCCGTCGCTTCTTAGCGGAGGCCAGTGCCCCGCGCCTTATTTCTATCGTTAGGCCCTAAAAAAAGAAAGGGGATGGTGGCTCCTTTCATAATTTCTTGTCATTTCTATCTAAGGATGTGAGGCGCTCAAGATGGCAAAATATTATGGTCATATCATCCTGTTTTTTATAATTACCTCTCTACTATTCCCTTTATGCGTTTTTTCCTATGTTGGGGATTATAATGAACCTGACAATTTTCACGGCATAAAGTGGTGGACAAACGTTCGTGACTTACCCGATATGATTCTCTACCAAGAAAAAGGCCATAAGAAAGTCTATGTTAGAAAAAAAGATATTATGCGTTTTGGTGAAACGGATGTTACCGGTATATTCTATATTTTCACAAGAAATAAATTCACTGCTGCATTGATTAAGTTCAAAAATGATAAAAATGCAGCTAACATTCGTAAATTCCTTTATGATTCTTATGGTTACGTCTTTTCAGATAAAGTAGATCCTGTTCATCAAATTCATTGGATAGGCAATAATGTGAACATAACTTTCACTTACAACAAAATTTCAAAAGATGGTGATGTCGTCTATATTCATCAAGAAGATGATTTAAGAACCCAATTCTTCAGATGTCTTGAAATGATGGATTTTAATAAAGCTGAAATCCTCCTAAATAACGCACTAAAGAAGGCTCCTAATGATGTATCCGCTATAGATTTATTAGGAAATCTTCATTTTGCAAAAGGAGAAATAAAGTTGGCATTAGAAACATATAATAAGGCTGTTTCTATTGATCCAAAATATCCACATACATATTTCGACAGAGGGTCTGTTTATCTTACCTTGAACGATTATCATAAGGCACTAAAGGATCTCTGGAAGGCTGTGGAACTTGATCCTGAATATGCAGAATTCAGAATGGCGTTAGGAGCAGCTCTTTTCAACATTAATAAATTAGATGAGGCCAAAATACACCTTATAAAAGCAGTTCAACTTGATCCATTATTGACTACGGCTAGATTTTACCTCGGCTTAACGTATCTGAAACTGGGTGAGGGGAATTTGGCGCTTCAGCAACATAGGTGGATACTGGAAAACGACCCAGAAAGTTTTGAAGCACAACAAATAAGGTCCCAACCAAAGTGAACGTTAAAAGCCTAACAAATCACTCCAGCGGATGGCTTACAGCCACCGCTGACCTCGGTCGTTAGGCATAGGAGGAAATAATGGCTATGGAAAAGATATTAATTCTTGAAGCACCTTGGTCAGACGAAATAGAAGATACGCGTGCGACCAGGGAGATTTATTCCTCTGCGGAAACCTTGCTGTCAGTTCACCCTGAACAATTGCGCATTATTCAGCGACCGCTGGTGTCCTCCACATATATAGACGATATAGACAGGTTTGTATCACTAGACTGTAACCTGCGTGGGCCAAACGTTGTAATTTTCAGTGCCCACGGAGTTCATAGTCTTGTCAGTGGAAAGAAGCATCGCAGGGAGTTGCAAGCTTTTGACGGTGACATCAACATCAGTAAGGAAGTTAGAAAGCTAAATGGGAAACTTGGGAGGACAATCTTCATACTAGATGCCTGCAAGATCGGTATAAAACCAAACTCCTTTCGACAGGCAACAGGGGCTTTAGCAGTTATTGGCTTTACAAAAACAGTCGATTGGGTTGATTCATCTATTTTTGTTCTTGCGGTGCTCCTTCGCCTTCAACAGAGCAGGGTACTCCACCTCAAACGTGCGCGCAAAAACAACGAGTTCAAAGAATCTACAGTCAAGAAAGTTATTGAACGCATGACAGATGGTGTATACAAGTCACTTGCTGATTCTCTCGGTGTTCAGCATGACTTTGCCTAACAAATTACTCCAGCGGATGGCCTACAGCCACCGCTGACCCCTAACGTTAGGGCACAATAATCTAAATAGGAGGAGTTAGATATGCCATTTACGCTATTTAATAAAGATGATTTCGCCCTCATGACAAACGTTACCTATCGTTCGATTCCACCCCCATTGGAAGTAAAAATTGAAGAGCTAAGGAATGGACTCGGCCAATTTCCTGAGTATCAAATAGATTTTTTCAGCAAGCGTATTGTTCGCCGCCCTGCTATGCGTGGTCGTGATGGCTTAGTTTTCGGACCACCACGTAGTGACGAGAAACATTGGTATCTGTATGTTGTGGGGGGAGATCAAGACCAAGTTCAATTAAACATTGGCATGTGGCCAGATTATATTCGCGTAGGTCTAGGATTCCAGATTGGGCGGCAAGTAAGTC
>JASEIE010000409.1 GCA_030024065.1 Thermodesulfobacteriota bacterium | reverse complement strand
CTCGTAAACCCTCTTGGCACAGCCCTGGGCTAAATCCTCAAGAAAGGCAGGCAGGGTCAACTCGGCCTCATTGAGCACAAAATGATCAACCGCTTCAAACTGCTCGTACTCCGTTGTGAAGAGCGGTCCTCCCGCAATGACCCTGAGACCCGCTTCTTTGCATTGAGCAATCGTCTTATAGGCTGAATCTCTTTGCACCGTCATAGCGCTGATAAATGCGTAGTCCGCCCACTCAAGGTCTTCCCTGGTGAGCTTTCTTACGTTGATATCCACTAAACGGTTTGTCCACTCGGGTGGCAGCATCGAGGCTACGGTCATGAGTCCAAGCGGTGGGGACGCGGCCTTTTTGCGTATGAATTTCAGCGCGTGTTTGAAACTCCAGAATGTATCTGGAATTTCAGGGTAGATCAGGATAACATTCATCAGGCCTCTCTCCTTTTCGGCCCGTTCGATTTGAAGCCAGGCCTCACAGTGCGAATCTACCGGCTGACGAAGAAGGTCAGCCATGCTCCCCAGCGCGTCGGCTGAAACCCCTTGATAGACGAAGAAGCCACCCATGGAGCCATTTTCTCAAAGAGGATTGGCTCAGGCCTGATGGTCTCCCTGCGCATCAAGCTAAATGGCTAAGGTTATTATCCGGAGGTCCAGAATTGTAAGCGGTCGGCGAATCCTTTATCGTTCAATACAATCTACAATTTAATTGAGTACTTGTCAATTTTAATTACAGGCTTAATTACAGGCTTTTTTAAATGCTGTTTTTTGTTCGATAATCTCTTTGATTTATTTTGAGGATTTGTGTTAGTGATGAGAATGAAAAGATCTTGGAAGTTGATCTCGGGAGGTGAATAAATGACCCAACATCTCAATCGTGAGGAACTGAAGGCAATCTGCTGCTGGTCAACCTGTGCTGTTTCCAATGCCATTGAGCTTTTCAATATTCGTTCTCGAAACGAAGGATTCATGCTTCCCGAGATTAAGTGTATGTTTCCGGAATTGGGACCCATGATCGGTTATGCTGTTACTGTCGTAATTAGTGCCGATTCTCCCGAAGGGCGTCGAGTTCAGCCAGCGGAATGGTGGGAAGAAATTGTGAAAATACCAGAGCCACGAATTGCCGTCATTCACGACTTGGATCGACCGGTCGTTGGCTCTTTCTGGGGTGAGGTGAATGCCAATATTCACAAGGCCCTGGGATGCATAGGGGCGGTGACGGATGGTTCTGTGCGGGATCTGGACGAGGTGAGGGAGATGAGGTTCCATCTCTTTTCAAGTTGTGTCACTGTTTCTCACGCTTATGTTCACCTGGTAGAAGCGGGCATTCCAGTAAAGGTCGGAGGATTGATGGTAAAGCCCGGCGACCTGATTTTTGGAGATCAACATGGGATCCTCTCCATTCCTCAGGAAATAGCAAGAGATGTTTCCAAAGCGGCACAGCTCGTTGAGGATTGGGAACGGCCGGTCATTAATTACTGTAAGTCTAAAGCATTTTCAATCGAAGGGCTCAAGGAACGATATCTGTCTCCAAGGCCCACCTGGCCTCCTCGCAATCAATGAGGAGGTTTAAAAAAATTTATATAGTCGGTCAGGCAGGAATATCTCCAAAGTTTTACAATTGCGGCCATTTTAGAGGGCAAAGGTAACCAAACACTGTAAATAACCAAAGTTTATTGACGTTTTTCATCGCCGGAAGTTAACGTATAGGGGTACCGCTGTAAAACTTTTCCAATATCCCTGCCCGCCCTTTGAATATAAGGGTAATTTTTTCACATCTTCTGAGGAAGTGATGGAGGAATCAATCATGAGGAAAAGGATTCTTGTTCCCTGGGCAATGCCCGAAAAGGGAAAAGAGGTGTTGAAGAAATCGGGAGCAGAGGTCGCCTATCTGCATGGTCCCAAAGGTGAACTTCCGACCCCAAAAGAGTTGATCGCTGCAATCTGCCATACAGATGTCCTGATCCCGAGGGGAACTCAGCCTGTTCCGAAAAAGGTGGTCATGGCCAATCCAAATCTTTGTGGCATTGCCAACTATGGGGTTGGATACAATAACATCGATGTTGCCTCAGCAACTAAACTCGGCATCCCGGTAACCAACACTCCTGGTGTCCTTACAGAGACAACTGCAGACCTGGCATGGGCCCTTCTCATGGCAGCAGCAAGGAAGATTCCTCAAACACATATTTATACGCTTTCGGGTCAATGGAAAGGCCCTGGAGGGAGGTCTTTCCTGGGATGGGATATCGGGCCAGGAGGTTCGAATAGGAAAAAGGTTCTGGGGATCATCGGTTTTGGCAGGATCGGTCAGGCCGTGATGCGGAGAAGTCGAGGGTTTAAGATGAGAGTAGTTGCTTATGACCCATTGATGAAGATGTCAATCGAAAAGACGAAAGGGGTGGAAGACAGGGAACTTGACAACCTCCTCGGGGAGAGTGATTTTATCACCCTTCATTGCCCCTTGACTAAGGAGACACACCATCTTATTGGGAAAAGGGAACTCGAACTGATGAAACCGACGGTCATCCTCATCAATACTTCTCGCGGCCCGGTGGTGGACGAGAAAGCCCTGGTTTCGGCTTTGAAGAAGGGAAGGATTGCCGGGGCAGGACTGGATGTTTATGAGAAGGAACCGAAACTCACACCGGGTCTCTCCAGGCTGGAGAATGTGGTTTTGCTGCCCCATATCGGGAGCGCTACTCAAGATACACGTGAACAGATGGCTGTGGTGGCTGCAAAAAATGCCATCGCTATGGCAAGAGGAAAGAGACCACCGAATATTGTCAACCCCGAAATCTTTAATTCCCTTGAATACCGGCGTAGATTACTAATCAGTCCATAATTGTATGGACACTTCTGTTCATTTAAGCCGTTCGGCTGAGCCCTTCCTTCGACTTCGCTCAGGACATTCGGGGAAAACCGTTCGCCCTGAG
>JASEIE010000408.1 GCA_030024065.1 Thermodesulfobacteriota bacterium | reverse complement strand
ATCTCATGAATATTACGACCCGGGCCTAATTCACCCTCCTTCAAATCATGTCCGCCCTGGGGATGCCAATCCGTTGCCTTTAAACTGGATTCTTCAATTGCCTCGGTATTTTATGAAATGGGCAGACCAAACCCCAAAAATAAAACATCTGAATTTTCAATAAGTTAACAAGCCTTTTTCACAACGTTTCCACAATTGTGGATAAATGAAATTAAAAAAGAAGAGGGGAAAACATTTGGGGATTAAAGTTATTTCTATCCAACAAGATTATCAATAACTCCAATTTAAAAAAATTTCAAGTTTTTTTTAACCCATTTAATCGCTCTTTCTAAATACCTCCATTTCACTCCTTCTCAGCGAGTTTTGCCACGGCAACGACCCGTTCCCCTTCTTCAAGGGTGATCAGTCTTACCCCCTGTGTACTTCTTCCCTGAATCGGTATATCGGCCGTACGTAAACGGATGATCTTGCCTTTGCTGGAGATGACCATCAATTCATCTTCATCCGTTACCGTCTTGATGCCCACCACATCCCCTGTCTTTTTTGTCCTCTTCACGGTGAAGATACCGGATCCTCCCCTATTCTGAACCCGATAGTCAGAAGCCTCCGACCTCTTCCCATAACCATTTTCGGTGACCGTCAATATGGAAGTATGAGGAATAACAACCTCCATTCCCACCACCTCATCTCCCTTCGACAGCCGAATTCCCCTGATTCCCCGGGCGGTTCGACCGATCTCCCTGATCTGGGTTTCGGGGAAATGGATGGCTTTTCCCATCTTTGTCCCGATGAAGAGATAGCGCTGGTCATCGGTCAGTTTCGTGGAGATCAGCTCATCTCCTTCGTCCAGATTAATTGCAATGATGCCCCCGGCCCTGGGATTACTGTAAGCCTCAAGGTCTGTCTTCTTGATCACTCCCTTCTTTGTCATAAAGGTGATGAACTTCCCCGGTGAAAAGTCTTTGAGGGAGAGGATGGCCGTCACCTTCTCTTGGGGGCCTAGATTGAAGAGATTGACAATGGCCTTCCCTCGCATGGTACGGCCGGCCTGAGGGATTTCATGAACTTTCATCCAGTGGATCTTTCCGGCATCGGTGAAGAAGAGAAGGTAGTCATGGGTGGAGGCGATGAAAAGGTCTTCGACAAAATCCTCCTCTTTAACATTGATCCCCATCTTCCCCTTTCCCCCGCGATGCTGACTCCGGTAAAGGCTGATGGGATTTCTCTTGATATATCCCGTATGGGTAATCGTCACGACCATATCCTCTTCGGCGATGAGGTCTTCGATCTTGATCTCCGGAGCCACCTCCACGATTTCGGTACGTCTCTCGTCCCCATAGGCGTCCCGGATAGAAACGAGTTCCTCCTTGATCACACTGAGCATCAGTTGTTCGCTGGCAAGGATGGCCTTCAGGCGGTTGATCAATTTAATCATCTCCTGATATTCTTCAACGATCTTCCGTTGCTCAAGGTTGGTAAGACGCTGGAGCCTCATGTCGAGGATAGCCTGAGCCTGCTCTTCGGATAGGGCGAATCGGTCGACCAGACGATCTCTCGCCTCCCTGGGAGTCTTGGAAGCCTTGATCGTTGCGATGATGGCATCGATCTGATCAATCGCCTTCTTGAGACCTTCGAGGATATGGGCCCTTGCCTCCGCCTTCTTCAATTCGAAGAGGGACCTCCGGGTTACCACCTCTTTTCGGTGCTGGAGGAAAAGATGGAGCATCTCCCTGAGAGAGAGGAGCCTGGGCTGATTCTGATGGATGGCCAGGAGGATGATCCCGAAGGAGGTCTGCATCTGGGTATGCCGGTAGAGCTGGTTGAGGATGACCTCCGGGACCTCATTGCGTTTCAGTTCAATGACCACCCTCATCCCATCGCGGTCCGATTCATCCCGGACAGTGGCGATTCCTTCGATCACCTTCTCCTGGGCCAGTTCTGCAACTCTCTCGACCAGTTTCGCCTTGTTGGTTTGGTAGGGAAGTTCTGTGATGACAATGCTCTCCCGCTCCCCTTTTCGATCCCTTTCGATGATCGCCCTGGCCCGGAGCTGGATGACACCCTTCCCTGCTTCATAGGCCGATTTGATGCCCTCCCTTCCATAAATGAATCCCCCTGTAGGAAAGTCCGGTCCGGGGATGAGGGACATCAATTCCTCCGTGGAGATATCGGGATGATCGATCAGAGCGATAAGCCCGTTAATCGTCTCTGTCAGACTATGAGGAGGAATGTTGGTAGCCATTCCCACGGCGATTCCCGAAGAGCCATTGACAATCAGGTTCGGGAATTTGGCGGGAAGGACAGAAGGCTCGACAAGGGATTCATCATAGTTCGGAACAAAACCGACAGTCTCTTTGTCGATGTCAGTTAGAAGTTGGCTCGAAAGTTTGGCCATTCGGACTTCGGTATATCGCATGGCTGCTGGAGGGTCGCCGTCGACAGAACCGAAGTTCCCCTGACCATCGACCAGGGGATAACGGAGCGAGAAGTCTTGTGCCATTCGGACGATGGCATCGTAGACGGCCGTATCCCCATGAGGATGGTATTTTCCAATCACATCACCGACGATACGGGCCGATTTTTTATAGGGCTTGTCCCAGTCGTTATTCAATTCATTCATCGAGTAGAGGATGCGCCGGTGGACGGGTTTGAGACCATCCCTCACATCCGGAAGGGCCCGCCCAATGATGACGCTCATGGCATAGTCCATGTAGGACTTTTTCATCTCATCTTCGATATTGACAGGGATGGTTATCTGAAAATCGTTCATAATGGCCCTTAAAATAATCGGTTAATTTTATTGAAAAACTTAATATAAATGACGCTCATCTGTCAACAGAATTTCGGGGCGAATTTCGGACAGAATTTCGGGCGGTCTGTTAGCTAAAATTGAAAAGTGCACACCTTAAAGTTTAAAAGTGCACACCTTTG
>JASEIE010000407.1 GCA_030024065.1 Thermodesulfobacteriota bacterium | reverse complement strand
AAAAAGCACTTCCGCTGCAACCGTCATACCCGCGAAAGCGGGTATCCAGTGGTCTCTTGAGCCAATTTACCTCCTGGATTCCCGTTTTCACGGGAATGACGAAAAAAGATTCGCTGTAGTATTATCTCATTTTCATCAGTTCTACGTTCTTCTGCCCGATCCAAAGCGTGAGGGTCTATCTGTATCTCCATTTCATCGCCTTCCTTCTACTCCCTCCTAATATACATTTGCGCCTGTGATGTAAGAAATTACTTACTCATTTATGGATTCATTATTGATAAGTTCTTTTGTGTGTCAAGGGGTTTTATATTTAAAAAATCAGGTGGCCCTTAACGATTCGACGATGTTCATCCGGGAGGCTCTGACCGCCGGCAGCACGCCGCCCACAAAACCCATGATTAAAGAGAAGGCGATGGCTTTCCAGGCGATGTCGAAGGTGAGGGTGAAGTCAAAGGCCAGCTCCGAGAAGGTCTGAAAATTCATCGTCGAGACGGTGAGGAACCGGAGAAAGGAGGCAAAGAAGAGACCGACCAGACCTCCAATCAACCCGAGGAGCAGGGCCTCAAAGAGAAAAGCGCTCAGGATGCTTTTTCTCTGAAACCCGAGGGCGCGCATCGTGCCGATTTCAGCGGTACGGGTGGACACTGCTGCATACATCGTGATCATCGCGCCGATGATCGCTCCCAGGGAGAAGATGATCGTGAGGGATGTCCCGAGGATCCGAAGAAAGGTTGCCATCATCTTCGATTGTTCCGCATAGTAACGGTTCTCCCGTTTCGCCTCCTGGGTGAGGCGCGGGTCACTTTCAATCCGTTTCTTCACCGTGTCAAAGTGGGAGGGATTGCGAAGTTTAAAAAGAATGGAAGAGTAGGCATTTCTCCGAAACGTCTGCATCAGTTGATCCGCATCCCCCCAAACCTCAGAATTGAATCCGGTATTGCCGGCATCGAAGACTCCCACCACTTTCCATTCCCGCAATCCGAAGCGAAGCGTTTCCCCCAGGCCGCTTCCTGTGAACCGTTCTGCCACGCTTCTGCCTGTGATGATCTCGGAGGTCCCTGGCGTGGGCAGACGCCCCTCGGTCATTCTAACCTGGGGGCGCAGGGCAAGAGATCTCTGTCCGATCCCCCGGATCGTGATATAGTTCTCCTGGTTGGTTCCCCGTTTGAGGAGGCTGATGATGACAACGGACTCTTTTGCGAGAAGAGGTTGGCCGTCTTCACCCATGGCAATTTCAGGCTGTGTCTCTATGATGGAAGCCTGGTTTCGGGTAATGCCACTCTGGACCTCCGTAGCTGAGCCCTTTCGAATGACCATTACGTTGTCACCCGAACCCGTCTCAACGAGCGTCTTCTGCAGGCCTTCGGCCAGCATCAGGATGGCTGCGAAGACAAAGACCACCAGTGCCATGCCCGATGCGGTCAGAACCGTGGTGAGCCTGCGCGTCCAGAGGTTGCGAAAACTGTAAGAGAGGGGCACTCCCAATTAACCGATCCTCCTCAATCCGTCCGCAATACGGATCCTCACCGCGCGCCAGGTGGGGACAATGGCTGCGAGTAGTCCAATGATGATGGAGGCGGCCATATCCATATAGATCGCCTCCTCAGCCACATTGAAAACCGGGAAGTAATTGCTCAACATCCTCCCGGCCATTCTGGCAACCGGGAAGGTCAGGATGATCCCCAGAAAGCTTCCGATCGAAGTGATGACCATCGATTCTCCGACGATCATTCCGGCAATGCGCCAGCCCCGGTATCCCAGCGTCTTGAAGATGGCGTACTCGCCGATCCGTTCCCGGTAGGTCATGGACATCGTATTGGCAACGACGGCAATGATGATGATGATAACGACAAAGGAGACGAGCTCGATGGCCGTGATGATTGTCTCGGACATCGAGATGAAGGAGAGCTGGAAGGCTTTTTCCGTCTCGGTCAATGTCTCTGCAATCGAATTTTCAAAGGTTTTGTCAATGGCGATGGCGACTTCTGTGGCGCGGTCAGTCCGGGTGATACCCACCATATAGAAGCCGACCTGGTCAGCCCAAGAAGAGGCCCTCTTTTTCAACGCTTCATTGAGATAGTCCCAGTGGAAAAAGAACTGGGTTTCGTCGATGGTCTCGTTCCTGCCCCGATAGATTCCGCGCAGGACAAAATCCCAGTTGCCCGGGTAGATCGTTCCCTTCAGGGTGATGGTATCGCCGATCTTCCACCCGAATCTTTTTGCGAGTTTTCTTCCTGCCACAAAGGCCTTTCGATCGCGAAGAAAACGATTGGTCTCTTCCGGGGAGAGCAGATATTCAGGATAGAGTTCGAAATAGCTCTTTGCATCGACGGCGAAATTGGCAAAAAAGTTCTTCTCATCGATATAGATGCCTCCAAACCAGTTACCCCAGGAGATGGTCTTGACACCATCGACCTGGCGAATCTTATCCCTGTAGGAGAGGGGAAGGGGGAAGATCAGGGAGATGGAACTCCGTGTGATGAGGCGCGAGGCGGATGAGGCTTCAACCCCTCCGTACCAGGCGTTGATGAAGGTCCGCAGAAGGCCAAAAGCAAGAATGGCCACGGTGATGCCCAGAATGGTCAGGAAGGTTCGAAGTTTGTGACGAAAGGCATTTCTAATGAGGATTTTGAGAATGACCATCGTTCAAGAAACCCTTTTCCAGGTGCCGGATGACTCTGGCCTTCTCCGCGGCCCTGGGATCGTGTGTCACCATGATGATCGTTTTTTTGGATTCACGGTTGAGCCGGTCCATCAATTCGAGGATCTCCCTGGCTGCCACCTTGTCGAGGTCGCCTGTGGGTTCGTCTGCAACGAGGATGGCGGGATCGGTCACAATGGCACGGGCAATGGCGACCCTCTGCTGTTCGCCCCCTGAGAGTTGAGCAGGATAGTGGTCCATTCTCTCCTCCAGATTGACGATGCGAAGCGCCATCTCCACATGCTCGTTT
>JASEIE010000406.1 GCA_030024065.1 Thermodesulfobacteriota bacterium | reverse complement strand
CTGCTTTTTGTTAAATCAAAAAGCAGCCTGTCCCCTTTTAAGAAACGACAGTAGAAATGAAAAAAGACGATCGTTATCTCCATGTGGCCATCGCTGCGGCTAAAGAAGCGGGCCGGATTCAGAAACGTTACTTCAATCGAATCCATCAGGTGGATTACAAAGGAGAGTTCAATCCCGTCACAGAAGTAGACAAGCTCTGCGACCAAAAGATCGTTCAAATTATTTCAGAGGCTTTCCCGGATCACGATTTTCTAACCGAAGAGAGCACCTTTGAGAAGAAGGGGTCGCGCTGGAAATGGATCATCGATCCCCTTGATGGGACGACGAACTATCTTCATGGGTTCCCCTGTTTCTGTGTCTCCATCGGACTTGAGGTGGAGGGTGAGGTAAGGCTTGGAGTGGTTTACATTCCTCCCCTCAAAGAGCTCTTTCATGCGGAAAAGGGCAAGGGCGCCTTTCTCAATGGTAAACGGATTGTTGTCTCCCGGATTGATAAATTAAACAGAAGTCTCCTCGCCACCGGTTTTCCTTATGATGCTCATGAGCATGCCGATTTCTATCTCCGGTATTTCCGTCAGTTTATCATCAAGAGTTTTGCCATTCGAAGACCCGGCTCAGCGGCCATCGACCTTTCTTATTTAGCTGCAGGTCGTTTCGATGGATTCTGGGAATTTAAACTCCATCCCTGGGATGTGGCTGCAGTGAGTCTCATCGTGACCGAGGCAGGGGGAAGAATGACCGACTTAAAGGGGCAGCCCTTTAATATCTATTCCGAAGAAATCCTTGCCTCCAATGGGCTGATCCACCAGGAAATGCTTCAGGCCATTCGCGAAATTCAAAAAAACGCAAAGCGCATGGGACATAGCGCATAGAGATCTAAATCTAAATAGAAGAGAAAGAATTGAAAAAACAGGATAGCCTTTTTGAGAAAAAGGATGTGGAATCCCTTTCGAGAGAGGCGCCTCTTGCCGATCGGGTAAGGCCCAAGACATTGGAAGAATTTGTCGGTCAGGATCATCTTCTCGGCCAGGAGAAAGTCCTCCGAAAGGCCATCGAGTCGGACCACATCCCTTCCATGATCTTGTGGGGACCTCCGGGATCAGGAAAGACGACCCTGGCCATGATCATCGCCTCCACCACGGAAGCCCGATTCATCGCTTTTAGCGCTGTGCTCTCCGGCGTGAAAGAGATCAAGGAGGTGGTGGAAGAAGCCAAGGAGGAATGGCGTTATCAGAGGAGGAGAACCGTTCTCTTTGTGGATGAGATTCACCGGTTCAACAAAGCCCAGCAGGATGCCTTTCTTCCCCATGTTGAAAAGGGGACGATCATCCTCATCGGTGCGACCACGGAGAATCCGTCTTTTGAAGTGATCTCCCCTCTGCTCTCCCGGAGCAAGGTCTTTACCCTCCATTCCTTATCCGAGGAAGAGGTTGAGGTGATTTTAAACCGGGGGCTGACGGATAAAGAGAGAGGGTTAGGGAAATATCCTGCCATCGTTGAGAAGGATGTGATGAAGGGAATCTCTCGCTTGGCCAATGGAGATGCGAGGGTGGCATTGAACACTCTGGAGATGATCGTCCTGACGACTCCACCCGACCCGAAGGGCATTCGCCAGATTAAGAAGAAGGATGTGGAAGAGGTTCTTCAGAGAAAGAGCTTTCTCTACGACAAATCCGGAGAGGAGCATTACAACCTCATCTCCGCCTTCCACAAGAGTCTGAGGGGAGGCGATCCGGATGCGAGCCTTTACTGGCTCGGAAGGATGCTGGGGGCTGGAGAGGATCCTCTCTATATTGCGCGACGGATGATCCGTTTTGCTTCCGAGGATGTAGGAAATGCAGATCCCCAGGCCTTACAGGTGTCGGTTTCTGCGATGCAAGCCTTTCACTTCATCGGCCAACCCGAGGGGAACCTGGCCCTTGCCCAGGCTGCTGTCTATCTGGCCACCGCTCCTAAATCAAATTCCCTTTATACGGCATTTCAGGGGGTGCAGAAGGATATCCGGGAGCTTGAGAACATGCCTGTTCCGCTTCATATTCGGAACCCAGTCACCTCTTTAATGAAGGATCTGGGATATGGGAAAGAGTACAAATATCCCCATGATTACCCCGATCATTTCGTGGAAGAAGAGTACCTTCCTGAAAACCTCAAAGGGAAAACCTACTATCACCCGACGGAACAGGGGTTTGAGAAGGAGATTAAAAAAAAATTGGAGGTTTGGAGGAGAAGAAAAAAACATGAAAAGGATTCATTTTGACAAGATGCCAATATTCTGATAACAATACAACGAAATATTGCGCTTAATGTGAGGAGAGGTAGATGGCTGAGAAGGGACTGACGAGAAGGGATTTAGAGGAAGTATTTGTAGGTTTTGAAAAACGCCAGGATGAGAAGTTAAAAGGTCTTGAAGGTCGAGTGGATTCAAGACTGTCAGGCCTTGAGGCACGAGTGGATTCAAAACTGAAAGGCCTTGAGGAACGAGTGGTCGATCAATTTCATATCATCGCTGAAGGGTTGAATGATCAAATCAAGCTTTTAGCTGAAGGACATGCCGGAGTTATTGATAGACTCAAGACCATTGATGGGCGATTGGAACGAATAGAGAAGGAGGGCGAACGTCAGCATTTGGAGACCCGTTCACTCATTAGACTTTCTTTTGCTTAATTGATTTTTTTAAATTTGATTTGAATTAAAGGAGAAAGAAATGGAGAAGAAATACACGGCAATAATCCGAAAGAGCAAACTTGAATATGTCGCAATATGCTTAGAACTAAATGTTTCGGCTCGTGGTGAAGACCTGGCTGATGTGGAGAAGAATTTAAAAACAGCCATCGAATTATACCTGGAGGATACAAAAGAGCACCCAGGGACGGTCGTCTCTCCTATTTCTACGGATGAAATTATTGAGTTTTTAAGGGATACGGAGCCAGATTGGTATAAAGAACCGGGCGAAGGGCTAATCTTGAAG
>JASEIE010000405.1 GCA_030024065.1 Thermodesulfobacteriota bacterium | reverse complement strand
CTACGAGGCGATGGTCCCCTTCCAGATGTTGACCATGGTAGGCCACACGGTTCACGCGGTCTGCCCTGGCAAGAAGGCTGGCGAAACTGTGCGGACAGCCGTCCACGACTTCGAGGGAGATCAGACCTACAGCGAGAAGCGGGGTCACAACTTCGCCATCAACGCGACCTTTGAAGGGGTCAAGCCCGAGGACTATGACGGACTGGTGATTCCGGGAGGGCGCGCACCGGAATACATCCGCCTGAACGAGAGAGTATTGGACATCGTCCGGCACTTTGCGAAAGCCAACAAACCCATCGCCTCCATTTGTCATGGGCAGCAGGTATTGGCTGCGGCCGGTGTCGTAGAGGGCAAGCTCTGCACGGCCTATCCGGCCGTCAAGCCTGATCTGATCCAGGCAGGTGCCAAGTGGGGGGAGGTCAACGAAACCTTCTCCAATGCGTATGTGGATGGGAATCTCGTCACAGCGGCAGCTTGGCCCGGCCATCCTGAGTGGATGCGTAAGTTTCTGGAACTGCTAGGCAGCAAGATCGAGCCGTAGGGACATAATAATTCACCTCTATCAGCAGCTAACCCTCCTGGCAAGTAGGCCAATCTGTTACTTGCCAGGCTTTCCGAGGGGCAACGGCGCCTAACGGCACAAACGGCTAAAGCCCAAAATACTTCGCAACTTCGTTTGTGCCGAGGCCGTTAGGCGAAATCACGAATTTTATTAAGACTAAATAGGAGGGAGCTATGATCGAATTAGAGAGAATTACCGCTATTTGTAAAAAATTCGAGAAAGAAAGTTACATTGGCGTATCAGGGCATGCGCAGATATTGATGAAAGATATTTTTGATGCAATCACAATAGACCCTCATCCACGTTGGAAAGTTTCAAAGGAAGAATTAACTTCTACTGTTGATACTTTTGTATCTGATCTTCCTAAATTCCTGGATAATGTTGCGAAATTCGAGTCGGTTGAAAAGATAATAACATCTTTTGATAGCCCTCTCCAATGATCGGTTGGTAAGGAGGGAGGGTCAAACCTTCAAAATTCATTTTAAAAAGGGATTTGCCCGCAACGGCAGATAACATTGAGAAATTTTGTCATTATATGCTTTAAATCTGTTATAATTTACCAAAGGCTGATAAGCGAGGAGGTTTATTATGCCTGTAATACGATATATCCTGAGTGAGTATGTGGAACAGGTAATGGCCCAAGCGGTCTATGATAAGCTTGAAGACGGCACATTTGCTGGCAGGATCCCCCCATGTAAAGGAGTTATAGCATTTGGAAACACCTTGCGTGAATGTGAGGATGAATTGCATTCAATACTCGAAGACTGGATTTTAGTAGGGTTAAAACTGGGGCATCCCCTGCCAGTCATAGGGGGAATTGATTTGAACAGGGAGCCAACCCGTGAACAAGTGGACGCCGTGTAGGCGCAGGGATTTCATTCATCGATTGCGACAACTTGGTTTTGACGGACCTTTCTCAGGAACAAGGCATCAGTTTATGGTTTACAAAACACATCGTCTGGCAATCCCTTCTAATACAGAATATTCCATCCCTCAACTTCGTATGATGATTCGAGAGATCGAAGAAATATTAGGTCGTGAAGTTACTGCTGGCGAATGGAATCGTTTATAAAACATGTGACTTTTTTGTTATTTTTCAATATATATTGCCTGCACCAGCAGATAACACAAGATTGGCGTTTACACCCTTCGGGAAGTCGGCGGGCTTCATTTCATATTGTGTAAGCCAAAAGCCTGTCGTTTTTGGCCAATCCAAAAGCGGTGAAGGACGATCATGGGATCACAGGGTAGTTTGTTTCACCGAAAATCCCTGCAAGGAAGCTGCATTATTTCTTATATTTGGTATATTATGATATGATTAAATTATCAACAGGGAAAGGGAGGCCCCAAAATGCAGGAACAAGTCAAGTATAAGGAAGAGATTATTAAGGAATTGCAGAATATGCCTGATGAACAAATGCTTAATCTTCTCAGCCTTATTCGCATTTTTAAAAAAAGCATCATCATGCAAAGAGATTCTGACTTCTATCTCAAAAAGGAATTTGATGAATGGGATGCTTTAAGCGATGAGGCATTAAGTAATTTTGAGGCTGCCTTATAATGGACTTTGGCGACATTTATCTTGTTGAAATTCCTGCTTCAGGCGGGCATGAACAACAAGGTGTTAGACCCGCAATAATTGTACAGACTTCTGAAAATATCGGGAAGGTTCCCACCGTTTTAGTTGTTCCGTTCACAACACAAATCAAAGCCTCTAATTTTCCGTTTACATTTGTCATTGAACCAGATTCAACCAATAATTTAGCCTCAAAATCTGTGGCCTTAGTTTTTCAATTACGAGCGATTGACAAAAAGAGGTTGAAGAACAAGCTTGGTAATCTGAGTTCAAAAGACGTCCAAACCTTAAAGCAATATTTAGAGAAAATCCTGAAGTTATAAAAAAATGAAATAGAAGACTATGCCCGCAACAGGCAGATAACATCGGCCAAAAGATTTACATCCAAATGCTTTGCACTTCTTTTGGCCATGAACGTTATCTGCTCATGCGGGCAAAGAAACGCGGAGTGACTTATAAAAGGACCAATGAGTAAGAATGGATAGCAGGAGAATTAAGTTCTTTCTTACCTCTTGATGGATAGAATTTTTACCATTTCAATCTTGACAATCCTTTGAAATTCCATTAGTTTCCTTACGATGTCAAATCGATTGGTCCTTGCCTCGAAGTCTCCCCGGAGATATGATCTGCTTAAGCAACTGGGTCTTGATTTCGAAGTGATTCCGAGTAAAATTGAAGAAGGTTTCGCCCCTAACGAATCGCCCCGGGAGCATGTGATTCGTTTGGCAGAGGCAAAGGCTTTGGATGTTGGGAATCGGTTTCCGGACAGGTGGGTGATCGGTGCCGATACGATCGTCTATGTGGATGATGTCATATTAGGAAAGCCGAAGAGCCG
>JASEIE010000404.1 GCA_030024065.1 Thermodesulfobacteriota bacterium | reverse complement strand
AATCAGATGCTTCGGCATTGATAATCTATTTGTAACCTTTATTCCCCGGTAGTGCAAAATACCATTTGGATGTTTTTAAAAAAGAAGAGGCACGGCAACGCCGTGCCTCGTTTCTGTTTAGAAGAGACCTTTTACCTTGCCGGTTTCGACATCGACATCGATCCTTCTGAATGCAGGGTCAGAACTGGTTCCTGGCATCAGGCTGATGGTTCCAGTGATCGGGCAGAGGAACTTCGCGCCAGCAAAGATCAAGACATCGCGAACCGGCAGGATCCAGCCTTTGGGCACTCCCTTGCGGCTTGGATCATGGGTCAGGCTCAAGTGGGTCTTTACCATCATTGTTGTAAAATCCTTCATTTCTGGATCGGCCTCAAGCCGTTTGGCCTTGGCTTCTGCCTCAGGGGTCCAGGAGACACCATCGGCACCGTATACTTCTTTGGCGATGGTTTCAACACGCTGCCGGAGAGGCATTTCAAGTGGATAGAGGAATTTGAAATTGACTTTGTCATTGCAAGCCTCCATAACCACGTCGGCAAGCTCAAGAGCGCCGTCTCCACCTTTGAGCCAGTGCTCTGAAAGTGCACAACGGGCTCCTGCCTGCTCTGCATACTTTCGCACCATGGCTATTTCGTCCTTTGTATCGGTGTGGAATGCATTAATACAGACAACAGGGTTGATCCCTGACTTCTTGATCACCCCGAGGAGGTGGGTCATATTGACAATCCCTTTCTCCAGAAGTTGCAGGTTTTCCTTTGTGTATTCATCAGGAAGGGGGCGTCCTGCAACGACTGCTGGCCCACCGCCATGCATCTTTAAGGCCCGAATTGTAGTCGTTAGTATTGAAACATTTGGCTTAAGACCGCTGAGCCGACATTTCACATTCCAGAACTTTTCGAACCCGATATCAGCAGCAAAACCGCTTTCTGTCACATGGTAATCAAACATCTTTAAGGCAATGCGGTCGCCAATAATGGAGGACTGGCCCACAGCAATGTTAGCAAAAGGGCCGGCATGAACGAGACAGGGCTGATATTCTGTGGTCATCATCAATGTGGGGTTGATGGTAGTTCGCATAAAGGCACACATTGCACCTGCCACTTCAAGGTCTGTGGTGGTAACAGGATTCCCCTTCTTGTCGTAGGCAACGATGATCTTACCGAGCCTCTCCCGGAAGTCTTTCAGGTCGCGGACAATGGAGAGGATTGCCATGAGTTCGGAACTGACTGTAATCCCAAATTTTGATTGCATGAGAAAACCGTCCATCTTGCCCCCAAGACCAATGACAATGTTCCGTAAACCCTGGGCGCAGAAATCCATAACCCAGCCCATTTCAACATTGGTGGGATCAATGTCAAGGCGTTTAAGTTTACGTTTCGCTAACTCGGCATCGTCGTAGTTTCGTTCGTGTTGCATCCGGGCATTCAAGGCGACCATTGCAAGGTTGTGGGCATTCGTAATGGCGTCGATATCACCGGTAAGACCGAGGGAAAATTCTGTCATTGGAATAAGGAGGGCTTTACCGCCTCCTGCAGCCGTCCCCTTGATGTTCATTGTGGGGCCACCTGAGGGTTGACGGACACAACCACCGACATTTTTCCCCCTTTTTCCAAGTCCTTGCATCAAACCCATGGCAGTCGTCGTTTTCCCTTCTCCTAAGGGGGTAGGGGTAATGGCTGTCACCTCGATGTATTTTCCGTCTGGCCGATCTTTCAATCGATCAATAATTTTCATAAAATCGAGCTTACATAACCCCCCATAAGGAATGATTTCATCCTTCTTAAGGCCCAGTTTATCGCGCCACTCGTCAACAGTGGGCATATTCTCTTCCGCAATATCTCCAATCTGCCAATCCGCAAGTTTTCTTGGGTCTGCATCATTGTATTTTTTAGAAATAGTAAATCCCATGTTTAAACTCCCCCTTTCTTTTTAATATGTTATCTAACCTTTACCTTTTAATCTTTTTTAACTTTTAACTTATAACTCCCCAGTTCCCCCCTTTCCGACAAGATTTTTTCGAATATCTCTCACCAGAAGTTTTAAGAAAATTTCTTTATGTGACAACAATCACAATGTAGCAAGCGATACTAAAATAATAGATTTTTTTTGTCAAGGGAAATTTTTGGCTGAGAAAAGGGGGGGGAAATATTTAAAAACCAATTGAAATTATTATTGAATTTATTAATCATTAATTAGGACTCACAGCCTTGGAAATTGAGCTCAGAGTATAAAATTTTTATTCATTTTTATATTTTTGGACGAGCTAATAACTTGTTGAAATATATTAACAATTATTTACACCTACTTTAAGATTGAAATTTTTATAACACTTTAGCCCTTTGAAACGGAGTTGGACACTGTTTAGGAATGCTTCCAAAACCTTAGAACGCGGTTTTTATAGGTAATACCATTGGTGCCAAGGAAATTCTTGAAAGGCTGAATGACCTATGGATCATCCATATTATTTGATTAAAGGTATCCGCTCTAAGGCTTTTCCAGCATCCCTGACCAGTGTCCTCGACCACCATCGTTTCAAAGAACTAAAATAATACAAATTTTTCTTTTTTCCAGCCCAAAAGAACGGCTACTTTCCTTCAATAAGAAATCTCTTCAAGCTCCGTTTGTCCATTTTTGAAAGACCAATCTCCTTCGCTCCCCTACCGGTTTTCCAGTAATCGGTCCGATTGACCACAGAGGAAAGTTGAATCACTGCGTTGTGTGTGGGAGTAGGGATTCCAAGGAGGGCACCTAATGTGGAGAGAAGGACCATCCCGTATGGGACATCCTCGGTAACGTACCGATCCTTCATATGTTCGGGTCCCTTCATCTTGATCCCAGCATAAATCCCGTCCTTTCCAAAGGTAGCATCCATGCTGGTGTTGAGGATCCGGTAGCGGCACTCCTCTTCGGTTTCGCCCAGATTGTAATCTCGAAATTCGAGATTATCCCAGTGGTAGAGTTGGTATCCTAGGGCCTTGCA
>JASEIE010000403.1 GCA_030024065.1 Thermodesulfobacteriota bacterium | reverse complement strand
ACCCATCCGCCTGATGGAGCCATTTCAATCCTCTTTGATCACGGGATAACCGACGAGCAGTCCTTTTTCTGACCTTTCCACTCGCAAAACGCCGAGGGGGCAAAATTTGACGCATTGAGGATCTCCGAAACAAAGGTGACATTTCACCGCCCTGTGCTTTTGAACATCAAACCTTGACCGGGAAGGACGGAAATATTGTTGGCAAGCCTCGACACATTTCTGACAACCGATGCAGGCCCTCTCATCGATGATACGGGCATAGGTACCTTTTTGTCGATCCACTTGAAGAGCGGTTACGGGACAGACTTTCAGACAGGGAGGATCGGCACACTGATGACATACCTTCGGTTGGTAGTCTCCACCAAGATATTCTTTTTCCAGTAGAATCCTTGAGAGAGAAGCCGCGTTCCGTCCGGCACTATTGAAATTAGCACAGACCATCTCACAGATGCGACATCCTGAGCAGAGGGATTTATCCGCAAGGATCACCCCTTTGGCCAACGCCACTTTTTGCCCATTTGGAAAGGTGAGGACTTCAAGGAAGTTACCCAAGCTGATGACACTACCGAGGCCGAATATCCCGACAGTGAATCCCTTGAGGATGGTTCGTCGATTCACTTCTCCGTTCATTTAAGATTCATTCCTCATGGATGGACGAAAATCTGAACCCAAGATGTTACCATGCCGTTGCTTCTGGGTTGGCGGCTTCCAATGAGTTGCGGGAGGAGAAAAGAAGGGCCTCGTAGGAATCGGACCGAAAGATTCATTCGTTTCTTTAATGATGAGTTTGTAATAGTATTTTGCTTCTGCCCCCATGGTTTTATCTATATACTCATAGGCGCTCTTATCGGGGGCAAGAGGGACAGCGTCCACCTCCTTGTAGGGGCCCTCTTCAAAAGTATCTGCTCGGAAGATCTGAACCGTGATAGGACTTTTCAAGCCCTCCTTTGCCTTCCAGGTCAGTTTGGCTGCCCGGTATAGAGCCTGAACTTTGAAATCCACAATGGTGGGGTCTGATTTCTGAGATAAGGCGATGATGGGGAAAAGGAGGATTAAGATGGGAAAAAAGATTGTAAATTTATTCATCGATCATTCTCCCAATTTTCCATCAAAAATTCCCCCTTCCCAGAACATCAGGAAGGGGGAATTATAAACCTTACATCGAGAAATTAACCCAATACCAGCTTGATATCATCTTGCTTCCTTGCAAATCCCACTCCGAGCTTTACAGCCTGAGCAATCTGCTTTTGATACCAGGCATACATGCCGATCTTATTCTGAGCCATGTTCGGGTACCATTCCTGAAGGATTCTTATTCCCATAACATCGTTGGCAACCTGGTCTCCGGAGACAAGGATCACCCCAGGCTTGACCTGTTCCCCATGGGAAGGTCCTCCGCTGATCAGGGATCTTCTTCCGTCCATGATGATCAGATCGGGTTGGAAGGGAAGATTGATCTCAGCCGACTGCTCAGCGACGAAGATGTGGTTGAAGGCATGGAGATGGGCTCCGCGGTCAGCACGGTGCAGGATTCCGACGGAGAGTTTTAGACCCATGGTGATGCCACCGAGGAAATGGGTCTTCATGATAGGGGTGTAGATGACTTTGTCATAATTTCTCAGGTCTTCTGGATAAGCAACCGTACCATCTCCACCGCCCATCTTTCCAAGGAATTCGGCTTTGGCATTACGGATGTTCATCCATTTCCCCTTTTCCCAGTCTTTGAGAGGAGTTTTAGTTCGACTACATACGGAATCGTAGCCCACTTTCTTGATCACGCGCTCTGTTGGTCCCCAGGGCCCGCATGTATCGGCCACAGTGACGTTCTTATAGCCCTCATCTTTAAGAACGAGGATCAGGGCTTCCAAGAACGCCGGGTCTGTCCCGCCTTGGGGCCAGGGGTCTGCAGTATTCATGTTGGGCTTGATGAGAATCTTGTCTGATTTTTTCAGGGCTTTATCAAAGCCTCCAATGAGCTTCATGACCTTTTTGATATCCCCTTTCAGGTCTTTGTCCAAAGGCGTAGCCATGATGAGCCCAAGTAAGGATTTATTCCCTTCGGCGTACCAGTTCTTATGGATATGGGACCACTCGACCACAGCCCCTCCGTTAACCAAATTTTCGGCCTTTTTTTCAAAATAGTCTTTGGGAAGGGGGGCGTTTGCGATGAACTCGCCATATTGTTTAAGTTGAGTATCCCGCATTCTCCAAACGCCTTCGTGAGCTGGGGTATCCAGATCAGCAACATCGGCATGGGCTCGTCCGTGCCCTATCAATCCCACAGCGGCAACCCCGGCTCCGCAGTATTTAACCACATCCCCGAAAAATTTCCTTCTGGTAACTTCCTTAGAGCTCATTCTCATTCCTCCTTTCTTTAGGTTAAGGTTTGAATGCGAATCACCGCTCTACCTGAAATCGAAAAACAACCCCTGTGTTCTCCCTCCTTTCTTTTTTGAATTTTTAACCTTTGGAATATAGACTACCAAACCTTGGGGATTCTCCACTGTATTGACAGTGATGAATTGAGTATAAAGGTTGAGGATATTAATGGAATTATAATCTACAACTTTAGATAAATTTGTCAAGGACAATCTTCAGGTGCCAAGCGAGAATAATTTATCTTGACAACTTTAACAAATATGAATGTAATGATACTATCCCATATCCGGAGGAAGGCATTGGTTGAGGAGAGAGTCAAAGATGCGACAAAGATTTTAAATCTCTTAAGGTCGATGTCCAACTATAAACCCCACTTTGAGGTCATCGGAAATTACCGTCTGATTGACGATGGCATCCAGCCTGAAGCCACCATCATCATCAGGGCGAATGGAAAAGAGATGCACGAGGCGGATACAGGGGTGGGGCCAGTGGATGCCCTCGCAAAGGTACTAAAAAAGTCGCTCAAGTCGATTTTCCCTGAAATCGATGATGTGAAATTGATCGATTTTTCTTCCAGAATCTTCGATCCGGGAGCAGGCAC
>JASEIE010000402.1 GCA_030024065.1 Thermodesulfobacteriota bacterium | reverse complement strand
GAGAACTCCTCAAGGGCTGTCTCCAGAACCCGCTTCTGTTTCTCTTCGGGCAGATTAAAAAAGGTTTTCTTTGCTTCCATACGAGGGAAAAGAGGTCTTTATGACCACCTGGTCATTTTTAAGACAAAAAAAGGGGGGAATCAATCCCTTCGCTTCAAATAAAGGTAGAGAATCACTCCGCCCACAATCATAAAAGAGGTGAGGAGCTGGCCCAGCGTGAAGGAGCCTATGATGAACCCGATGTGTCCATCCGGTTCTCTGAAGAATTCGACAAAGAAACGGAAGCACCCGTAGAAAAAGAGGAAGGCCGCTAAAAGCCCTCCTGCAGGAAGTTTTTTATCCTTGAGAAGCCAGAGGATGACGAAGAGAACCCCTCCCTCCAATGCGCTCTCATAGAGCTGAGAAGGATGCCTTGGCAAGGGGCCTCCCCTCGGGAAGATCATCCCCCAGGGAACCTGTGTCACCCGGCCATAGAGCTCTCCATTGATGAAATTTCCGATCCTTCCCAGACCCAGCCCGATGGGGGCTGTGACAATGATAAGATCGGCAACCTTCCAGAAAGACTTTCTATTCCTCCACGAGAATAGAATCGCCACAATGAGAACACCGATCAACCCTCCGTGAAATGACATGCCCCCATGCCAGAAGGCGAAGATCTCAAGGGGATCAGAGAGGTACATCGTGAGATCATAGAAGAGGATGTAACCCAACCTGGCCCCGATCATCAATCCAATGACGAGATAGAAGTAGAGGTTCTCCACCTCAATCTTTGTGATTCCGAAATCCTTTCTCTTCATCTGATACCTTACGAGAAGATAAGAGGCAACAAAACCAAAAACATACATCAGTCCATACCAGCCCACCTTAATCGGCCCCAGATCAATCAATATGGGATTGATGTCAACCTTCATCCTGTTCTCTATTTTATTGGAGAACGAACTAAGATTCAAGTCGTTTGACGTTGAATGACTTTTTATGTATAATTTAAAAAGTTATGGAAGAGCTTTCTAAAAAACAACAGATCCTTCAGGACCTGAAAAAAATCATTCTGTCGAAGGCTTCCATTGTCTATATCCTCTCGGACGAAGAGGATCGCGTGGAGGGTCTTCTCAAAGAGCTCTCCACCACCTTCCAGCCCAGGCCGAAACTCTTCATCTGGACTCCTTTTCAGGGTCTGGTCGGTGAAGAGGAAACAGTAGAGGACTCCAAGGGTTCCCTCGATGCCCTTGATAAAATAATCCAGCGAACCGACCAGGCTTTTTATCTTTTCGAGGGGATCCACTCCCTGATGGAGGGAGATCCTCTTCTGACGAGAAAGATGAAGGAAGTCCACCGGGCCCTTCGAAACCGATACGCCACCCTCTTCATCATCGCACCCGTTCTCTTTGTGCCGGAGGAGCTCCGCCGGGATATGATCATTTACGAGCTTCCCATGCCGGACGCCGTTGAGGTGGAGCGTATCCTGAACAGCGTGATCAGTGGAAGCCCCCATGCTGCTAAACTCACCGAATCCCTCACACCGGAGCTGAAGGAAAAAATGGTGAAGTCAGCCCTGGGCCTCTCCCTCGACCAGGTGGCTCGGGCCTTCCGGAGCGCCCTGATCGGAAGGACAACCCTCGATGCTTCTCTCGTCAATGTGGTGCTCGAGGAAAAAGGACAACTGATCAGGAAGTCGGGAATCCTCAACCTGGTCACCAACGGACCTCGCCTCGATGAGATCGGCGGGTTAGAAAACCTGAAAGACTGGCTGAGGAAAAGGTCGAAAGTCTTGAGCAGCGAGGGGAAGTCCTTTGGCCTCCATCTCCCGAAGGGAGTCCTGATCACTGGGCTTTCGGGGTGCGGAAAAAGTCTCTGTGCAAAGGTGTTCGCCTCTTTCTGGGAGGTGCCCCTGCTCCACCTCGATATGGCCAGGCTCTACGATGGAACGCTCGGAGAGCCGGAAGAGGCCTTGCAGGTTGCCCTTCGAACCGCAGAGTCCGTAGCGCCTTCTGTCCTATGGATCGATGAGATCGAAGCAGGGATCAGCATTCAAAGTCAGAAGGCGGGAGGTGGAACGCAGTCACGGGTCTTTGCCTCCTTTTTAACCTGGATGCAGGAGAAAAACGTTTTCGTCTTTATCGCGGCCACAGCCAATGTCATCGAACTCCTTCCTCCGGAGGTATTGAGGAAGGGCCGTTTTGACCAGATCTTTTTTGTCACTTTGCCCAATCCTCAAGAGAGAAAAGCGATTTTTTCGATCCATCTGAAGAAAAACGGCGCGGATCTGTCTCACATCAGTCTGGATATGCTGGTAAAGGTGACAGAGGGGTTTAACGGCGCTGAAATTGAGCAGGCGGTCAACGGGGCGATGATCGAGGCCTTCAATTCAGGGCGGCCTATCAACGAGCAGGATATCATTATCTCTGCCGGCAATATTGTCCCCCTTTCGATTACCATGAGGGAGGAGATCGGGAAGATGGAACGCTGGGCTTACAACCGGGCCATTCCAGCCTCCAAATAAAAAGTTAGTTAATAGTCCTCGTCTTCCTCGTCATCCCTATCATAGTTTTCCTCATCCTCTTCATCCTCCTCAGCCTCTTCTTCCTCGTCCTCTTCGTCTTTTATTTTTCGGCTGACCTTGAAATCAATCTTCTCCAGACTTTCGTCTCCGAGGTCATCGATCACCTCGTTAAAGAAGAGCGCCAGAGAAACCAGGTACTCCTCAGGCAATTCCTTAAACCATTCCATCACCCTTTCCGCCATCTCCATCTTCTCACTGCTCGTTAAATCCTCCAGGAGATCCATAGCCTTACGGTAATTTTTATTGAACACCCGGATCATAAAACGATTCTCGCCTCCTATTAAATGCTTATTTGTTTTTTAACATTATACTTTCCTTCTCTGCTATGAACAATAAAAAATTTTTGAGGAATTAAAAGTGATGGTCTCGTAAATAGTCTAAAATGCTATTTTCTGTCATTCCTGCGCAAGCAGGAATCCAGTGTTTTCAGGTAATTAGAATTCTCTGGATTCCCGTTTTCACGCCTGCGCGCTGAAGCGCT
>JASEIE010000401.1:1522-3046 GCA_030024065.1 Thermodesulfobacteriota bacterium | reverse complement strand
ATTCCCAGTCCATGTTATTTAGACCTGTAGCGCCCCCATTTACTGGGGGCGAGAAGGACGTTCCGATATTTATCGGAACGCTACATATTCTCCGCATCTCCCAATCTTCCCAATCTCCCCGTCTCCCGACCTCATTCTTTATGAGCAACTTGTAACTCAGGGCTTCAGCCCTGATTCATCAACCCTAAAGGGTTGAGTTACAAGGGCAACTTCGGAATAATGTCCGCAAGGTTCTGGCTTGGCACACAAACACTGGCAATCCGGTCGAGCTCTGAGCAGGAGGAATTAAAAGCAACGGAAAACCCCACCATCTGAAACATATCCATATCGCCTTTGCTATCGCCGACGGCAATCGCCTCTTCAGGCTTGAAATCAAATTCCTGAAGAATTCTCCTTACCCACTCTGCTTTCTTATCGTAATGGACCTGGATCCTCACCTTTCCGCTTAAAACTCCATTTTCATGGAGGAGATCGTTGGAGACAGAATAATCGAACCCGAATTTCTGATGGACCCAATCGGTAAGGAGAGAAAGTCCGGAAGAAACCATCGAAAGCTTCAACCCTTTCCCCTTGAGATATCGAATCAGTTCGCCCGCCCCGGGATGGAAAGGGACTGCCTCAACAATCCCTGACAGTTCCTCCAACTTCATACCCTTCCAGACCTCGGCGTCACGTTCACAAAATTCTTCGTAAGAAATCTTTCCGGCCAAAAACTGATTCTGGTACTCCTCCGCAAACCCGTACCACTTTCCCAATCGTGCATGAATATATTCCCAGATGGAGCGTTCCTGGGTGAGCGTTCCATCGAGGTCAAAGATCGTCAATTTGTAATGTTGATTCTTTTCCATCTCTTCACTCTTAAATGGAGAACCAACCGGGGGGATGAAAAACTTTTTCAAGATTCATCCCCCACCCGTTGCATAAAGGACATTCCGTAAGGCAGCTGGGTGTGCTGGAGAACCTGCCTCATTTCCCAAGGATAATATTATCAATCAGTCTGACCGAACCGACGATGGCGGCAATGGCAATCACTGCAGGACCATTCACCATCTCAATTTTCTCCAGTGTTTCAGCATCTCTGATCTCCACATATTGAATAGAAATCTCACCCACCGACTCAATGCTCTCTTTAACCGTTCTACAAAGGACGGAGGCCCGTCTCTCTCCGGATTCAAACGACTCTTTCCCCTTCGTAAGAGATCGATAAAGAATCGTAGCCTTTCTCCTATCTTCAGGAGAAAGATATGCATTTCTCGAACTCATTGCCATACCATCTTCCTCCCTCACGAGGGTTCCTGGGATGATCTCAATATCGAAATCCAGATCCTCAACCATCTTTTTAATCACAAGGAGCTGCTGGTAATCCTTCTCTCCGAAAACGGCTAAGTGGGGTTTGACCATATTAAAAAGCTTGGCCACGACGGTAGCAACACCCCTGAAATGCCCCGGCCTGAAATCACCACAAAGTCCCTTTGAAACTTCTGTCACCTCAACAAAGGTCTCATATCCTGAGGGATACACATC
>JASEIE010000401.1:0-1512 GCA_030024065.1 Thermodesulfobacteriota bacterium | reverse complement strand
CCGTGGCAACACCCCTGAAATGGCCCGGCCTGAAATCGCCACAAAGCCCTTTTGAAACTTCTGTCACCTCAACGTATGTCTGGTATCCTGATGGATACATCTCACTCGCTTCAGGGATCAAGAGAATATCTACCCCTTCTCGTTCAAGTTTTACTTTATCTCCCTCTTCATCACGGGGGTATCTTCCAAAATCTTCTCCCGGGCCAAACTGGGTGGGGTTGATAAATATCGAAACCACCACAGCATCGGATAAAGCCTTTGCCTTTCTGACCAGTGAAAGGTGTCCTTCATGAAGGTATCCCATCGTGGGAACGAATCCTATTCTTTTCCCCTCGCTCCTTAACCTATCGGAAATCGCCTGCATCTCTTTTATCTTTCGAATCACCTGCATCGTTTCTCCTCCAGTTTGAAAGATCGCTCTTCACCCTACAATGTTTTTAAATCATCTGGATGGAAAATAATCATATTTTTTGTTTGGTGTCAAGCTTCATCTTCATTCGGGTTAGAAACCTTTGGAATTGAATCCAGGAGATATACAACGGGGGAGGAGGTGTTGAGGAAATTATATTTTGCTAAACAATTATTCCTTCCGCTTTTCCAATTCTGCGATCCCGCTCAATTGCTGTATCAGGCCTTCCCTGATTTTCTTGCTCTCGATCTTTCGGAAAAGTTGAAGCAGAGCGGTCTCCTCTAAGTTCAACGGCAAAGATGTCTCACCTGTTAAACTCTTTCTTTTGGAGTAATACTTCCCAGGAGGTTCTGAGACGATAAGGGTCTTTTCCTTCTCAAAGAATGTGTTCACCGAAACCCCCAATGCCATTGCGAGTCGCTGGATCATCTCTGCGGAAATTTTATTGATACCTTTCTCATACTTTTGGATTTGTTGGAACGAAACCCCTATCTCCTCAGCCAACTTCATCTGAGACATCCCCAAGGCTTTTCGTATTCTCTTGATCTCGGCGCCTATTTCCTTATGAGTTTTTATCATAATATATTACCCCAAACGATTTCATTCACCATTTATAGTGTACATGAGGAGAATGTCTATAAACCATTGGTTGTATTTGTTCTTGACAATTACAATTATTGGTTGTAATTTTAAACTACTTGTTAAATGGAGTTAACGTGGTGAAAAGAATTTTGGTCGTCGAGGATCATAAAGAGATAAGAAATCTTTTATCGAAATTTTTTCTTTTAAATGGATATGAGGTGGACAGTGTTGAAGATAGCGATATGGCAATAAGGCAGGTGAAGGAAAAAAGATACGATTTGATTGTGGGCGATTATATGATGCCCAAAATGGATGGAATTGAATTAATAAAACGCCTAAAAGGGTACGACCCTTCCTTATCGATTTTGATAATCTCTGGGTCCGGTGTGGGAGAACCTTTTTTCAGAGAAGTAGGAGCCGATGCCTTTTTGACAAAACCCTTAGATCTCTCGAGTATGAAGATTTTGGTGGAGGAAATTTTAAATTCTAAAAAATAATTCGAATGTCCGTAGCTAAAAATA